>JAGQPC010000833.1 GCA_020426925.1 Planctomycetales bacterium
TACCAGGCTGCTCCACCCCGCGTCATTGAATGTAAATATAACTCAATCGCGACTGCGGAAAAGGGGGCGTGCTTTAATCACGACTGCGAATAGGTGCGTGGTTTGGCACCTCACTTATGATCGCCCAATCAAACCAATAGCTTCAATCTTTCTTTGGTGCCAAACTGAAACGTCAACCATCCAGCTGATGCGCAAAAAACTGCCGCCTGCATCCACGCTGTCTCTCGGAGTTTCATACAAATCACTTGATGCGGTTTCCGCTGTCGTGCGCCACGAACTCGCCTCAATGAGCGAGCGATTGCGCCAACGGCGTTACTGTTTTGAACAAGATCAGCCTAAAACACGACGCATATTCGTTACGATCGCCACGATCGAAAGATTTGCTTGGCGCTTGTTTTTCGAACACTTAGACTACAGGTGAGGCACTTTAATCTATATCTCGGAACACTTTCTTGCCGCGGCAAGTACCGTTGAAACCGACGTTGGTTTCGCCTTTCTTTTCGGAAGTCGGCATGAGTGATCACAAGTACACCGATGCTCCACCTACAGATACGACGCTAATCGATTTGCCGTCGGCTCCTCGGGCCGGTAAGCATGTGCCCGCAAATCAAGTCCCGTCCATTCGCCATCGTGAATCGCCTTTTTACCGAGTGCTTGGAAACGACGGCGCAACTTTAGGGCATCCTGCAAGCGAGTTACCTGAATCAGAACGGGTCCGTGTTGTCACGGGAGACAATCTCCCGGAAGACGAGTACGATCCTACGGAAATCGCGATGAAGGGTGCTCCGCCGTGGCTGGTGAGCATGATGGTGCATATGGTGGCGATGATCTCGCTTGCGCTGTTGATGGTGCCGGGAGTTGCAAACACGACTCTGGAGCTGGTTGCTTCTTTCGCGGATCTTCGTGGACAGCAACTCGAAGAAGACGTTGCCATTTTCGCGCTCGATGCGATGCCTGTTGACGAGCCCATTATTGCTGACGTAGAGCTACCACCGGTCGACGATCCGTTATTGGCTCCGCCAGACGTCAGCTTAACCGATCTTGGCTCGACGGCGACCTCGAAGTTTGAAACTGCCAACATCGGAATTGCTCTGAACGGGCGCGAGCCTGGCATGAAGAAGATGCTGTTGCTCGCCTACGGTGGGACGCAACAGACCGAAGAAGCTGTGCAGCTCGGTTTGAAGTGGCTCGCGAGGAATCAACTTGATAATGGCTTGTGGAGTTTAAGGGGTCCGTACCGCGATGGAGTTTTTGGCGAGGACGAAACTGCTGCGACAGCGATGGCGCCCCTGGCATTCCACGGGGCGGGCAACACAACGAAAAAGGGCGAGTACCGTGAAGTTGTCGAAAAGGCGTGGCGTGCAATGCTGGGCACGCAGCAGCGGAACGGCGATTTTTGGCACGGAACGACCGGACATTATCGGCTGTACGCTCAAGCTCAAGCAACGATCGCGATCTGCGAAATCTACGGGATGACCGAGGACTCCAGATTCCGAGAACCAGCACAGCTGGCCGTCGACTATGCCGCGAGGATCCAGGACGCTCGTGGTGGAGGTTGGCGATACGATCCGGGAATCGAGACCGACACTTCGGTCACGGGCTGGTTCGTCATGGCGCTTCAAAGCGCTCGAATGGCTGGCCTGCAAGTGCCCGAAGAAACATGGCAACGAGTGTCTAATTATCTGGATTCAGCGCAGCACGGTGACGGCGCGATGTATGGCTATCGGCCCGATGAAACTCATGACCCTGTAATGACGGCGGAAGGGCTGTTGTGTCGGCAATACCTCGGCTGGCCGCACAGCGATCCTCGATTGCGGCGCGGAACCCGTTATTTGAATTCATTCCCAATGGAACTTGAGGACACGAACGTTTACTACTGGTATTACGCGACGCAAGTCTATCACCACATGGGCGGCCGCGATTGGGAACAATGGAATTCGACGATGCGTGAACTTCTTCCAGCTCAGCAAACGAAGCAAGGCAATGAAGCTGGTAGTTGGTCGCCCGACAGCGATCGATGGGGAAGTCAAGGAGGACGGCTCTACACAACCTGCATGGCACTGTTTACGCTCGAAGTCTACTACCGGCACTTGCCGATCTACGAAAACATCTACGAGTAGTGCTCTCGGTCGGTCAAGGCGCCAGATTGCATCTGCCTTCCGTAGTGGAGCTGCTAAGCTAAAGATCTCTCCGGACCCGCCACTTTGAGGCAAGGCTAACAAAGGAAGTTCAGCAACTTTCACCACGAATTTCTGAGCATCTTCAGGTGGGAATCGCGTTTCCGTACCAATAAGACGTGCGACGCGCTGTCGAATGGGCTCTGCGCACGGTATCATGTTGGGCGTCGGCTTTAGTTTTTTGAAGTTATCGCAACAAATCATTGATTCACATGACTCGTCGAAATTTTTCCTTGGGCGTCGTTTTGTTGTTTGCTGTATTTGCTGGTGGAGCGAACGGCCAAGAAGATCCGGCCAAAAAACCTGTCAACTTTGCACGTGAGGTGCTGCCGATTCTGTCTAACAAGTGTTTCGTCTGCCATGGACCAGATGCGGATGAAGACAATTTGCATCTCGATTCGTTCGAATCCGCGACTCAAGATCTGGGGGCCTACAAAGCGATCAATCCGGATGCGCCAGAAGAGAGCCAGATCCTCGTCCGGATCCATGATCAAGACAACCCAATGCCGCCTGAAGAAGCCGAAAAGCAACTGACCGAAGCGGAGCGTGCCGTGCTCGACCGGTGGGTGCGACAGGGCGGAACTTACGAAAAGCATTGGGCATTTGTGCCTCCCGAAAAATGCGATTTACCGCATGGCGAAAACGAAAACCCAATCGACCAACTGGTTCGTGAAGAACTGCGTCCGCGGAATGTCGATTTGGCTCCAGAGGCCGATCGCGAGACTCTTGCTCGTCGCGTTGCACTTGTGCTTACTGGCCTTCCTCCTGACCCGGAGCAACTCCGTGCGTTTGTCGCCGACCAGAGTGATGACGCCTACGAGAAATACGTAGAGCTGATGTTGGCAAGCCCGCGGTTTGGCGAACATCAAGCAAGATATTGGCTGGACGCGGTTCGCTACGGCGACACACATGGTTTGCATCTCGACAATCGCCGAGGCATATACCCGTACCGCGATTGGGTCGTCCATGCGTTAAATGAAAATTTGCCGCTTGACGACTTCATCCGGTGGCAGCTCGCGGGTGATCTTTTGCCAAATCCGAACACGCAACAACTCGTCGCGACCGGGTTTGTACGAATGAATCCGACGACGTCGGAAGGTGGCGTCATCCCTGCAGAGTTTCAGGCCAAGAATAACTTTGATCGCACCGAGAATCTGGGAACCGTCCTGCTTGGCATGACGCTGACTTGTGCGCGGTGCCACACTCATAAGTATGATCCGATTACGCAGACCGAGTACTATCAGCTGCTCGCATTCTTCAACAGCACAGCGGAATCGCCGCTGGATGGAAACAGTTACGAATACGGGCCGACGCTTCGAGTGCCGGCGAATCAGGCTGCGTGGTCAGAATGGCTGGAACTCGAATCTCGGCGGGATCAGTTACTGCGCGACGCAGATGTGTTTGTCCGCACGAACGCTAAAGTGTCAGACGAAGATCGCAAAAAGTGGAGCGAAGCTGGGACGCTTGATCGGCTCAAGCTGTTGGCGAATTCCGAATCGACGTTGTCGGTATTGCGAAACCACGAGCAAGCCAAAGAGCTGCTATCCAAAGTTGTTGAGGCGGAAAAGCAATTCACCACGACGTTGGTAGCAAAAGAGCTTGCTGAACCGCGGCCAACTCATTTGCTTAATCGTGGCGAGTACGACCAGCCGAAAGGTGAACCGCTGGAACCTAGCGTTCTTACCGTGATGGGTACGCTTCCAAGCGGAGCGGCAAAAGACCGAATGGGACTGGCCAATTGGCTGGTGTCGCGCGAGCATCCGTTGGTATCTCGCGTTTTGGTCAATCGAATCTGGCAGAGGACATTCGGACTTGCCCTAGTTCGAACTCCTGAGGATTTTGGACTTCAAGGTCAGCAGCCGACGCATCCGCAGCTGCTCGATTGGTTAGCGGTCGAACTCCAAGATTCCGGTTGGGATCTAAAACACATGCTCCGCCTGATGGTGACGAGCAATACGTTCCGCCAAAGCTCCGTTTTTCGTACCGACATTCAGGATCCGGAAAACCGCCTGTGGGCTCGCGGACCTCGATTTCGAATGGACGCGGAAGTGCTACGTGACATCGCGTTGTGGGCAAGCCAATTGCTCGATCCGCACATGGGCGGTGAAGGCGTCAAACCGTATCAGCCAAGCGGCATGTGGAAGGCGCTTGCACACCCGGCCAGCAACACAAAACAGTATGTGCGGGACAAAGGCGAGTTGTTGTATCGACGAAGTCTTTATGTTTACTGGAAGCGTACCAGCCCGCACCCAATGATGACTTTGTTTGACGCTCCTGATCGAGAATCGAGCTGCGTCCGCAGATCGCGAACGAACACATCGCTGCAGTCGCTGGGGTTATTTAACGAGATTCAGCGAATCGAGATGGCTCGTAAGTTTGCAGAACGCCTAATCCGTGGCGCGGACTCAACCGATGACCGAATCAACATTGCGTTCGAATTGCTTGCCTGTCGCAAGCCGACCGAATCAGAACGAAGCGTTTGCCAAAACCTCCTGCAGCAAATGGCGGATCGCTACAAAGACAATGACGAGGACGCAAAATCGTTGCTCAGTATCGGCGACGCGCCTCGTGACGAAACACTTGACGTTGGTGAGCTGGCAACATGGACTCAACTGACGTCTACGTTGCTGGCAAGCGACATAGCATTGATTTTGTATTAGGCTTTTCACCCAACAGACTCGAATTCGGCTGCAACAAAAACGCACTGTCAGTTTCAGTACGGACAAATCATATGAGATTCGAACACTACAATCCGCATCGTGAAAATGAACTTGCCGTAACTCGTCGCCAGCTGTTTGGCCGCACTGCGCTGGGTGTTGGCACCGCAGCAATGGCGCAACTGCTTCCGAATTCGCTAAACGCGGAGGCGACCGAGGGCTCGACCGCGGCACGCGGCGGACTTCATCACCACGCAAAAGCGAAACGCGTGATTTATCTGTTCATGAGTGGCGGACCTAGCCATCACGATCTGTGGGACTACAAGCCGAAAATGAAGGATATGTTCGGCGAAGATCTTCCTGCGGAGATTCGTGACGGGCAGCGAATTACCGGCATGACATCAGGCCAAAAAACTCTGCCCGTTTGTCCCAGTAAATACAAGTTCTCCAAAATGGACAACAACGACAAAGGCGTTTGGGTCAGCGAGCTGCTGCCTCACACGGCTCAAGTCGCGAAAGAACTTTGCGTGATTCACAGCACGTTCACCGAGGCAATCAATCACGATCCGGCGATCACGTACATTCAAACCGGCAGCCAAATTCCGGGGCGTCCAAGTCTGGGTGCATGGTTGAGCTACGGCTTGGGCACGATGAATGAAAACTTGCCGCACTACGTTGTTATGCATGCTCACAGCGACCATGCCGAACAGAGCCTGTTCAATCGGCTGTGGGGAGCTGGATTCCTTTCCGCCGATCATCAAGGCATTCTCATGCGCAGCCAGGGCGACCCTGTTCTGTACCTGAGCAATCCAGCCGGAGTTTCCCGTAGCGATCGCCGAGCACAGCTTGACGCGCTCGCCGCACTGAATCAGGAACAGCATCAGCAGTTCGGCGATCCGGAAGTGTTGACTCGAATTCGCCAGCACGAGATGGCGTACCGAATGCAGACTTCAGTTCCCGAGTTGATGGATCTGTCCACCGAACCGGAAAGTACGTTTGAGCTCTATGGCGAGGACGCAAGAAAACCGGGCACGTTTGCTGCGTGCTGCCTGAACGCGCGACGTCTGGCCGAACGAGGAGTCCGCAACATTCAGATCTTCCACCGAGGTTGGGATGCGCACGGGAATTTGCCTCGCGAACACGAATCTCAATGCAAAGACATCGATCAAGGCTCCGCCGCGCTGATATCGGATCTAAAACAACGCGGCATGCTGGAAGACACGCTTGTGATCTGGGGAGGCGAGTTTGGCAGGACGGCCTACTGTCAAGGGAGCCTGACGAACGAGAACTACGGTCGAGACCATCATCCTCGGTGCTTCACGGTTTGGATGGCAGGCGGCGGCGTTAAACCCGGAATCACCCACGGCCAGACCGACGACTTCGGTTATAACATTGTCGATTCCGATGGCGTCAAGCTCACTCCGCAACCAACAAAAGAGGAATGGACGCCGGGCACAATGCATATTCACGATCTGAATGCCACGATTTTGCATTTGTTGGGAATCGACCACAAGAAGCTGACATTTCGATATCAAGGTCGCGACTTCCGTCTGACTGATGTCCACGGTCATGTCATCCACGACGTGATCGCGTAGTTTTGGCCTCCGTCACGATCAAGAAGCAATGCTCGGCGTCGAGTTGCCACGATAACTGAAAACGTGTGACGACCGTGCGATTGTATTTTGTGTTTGCATTGGGCCGACCGGGACGCATTTGGGAAGCGTTTCTCGTCCCGTTTCCTCGATGGTGATTTGCACGAAGTCGCCGACGCCTCGCGATTGCAGGATCTCTTCCGCGGCCGCCTCGATCTTTTTGCGAGAACGAAACCGCGTTTTCCGCCCTTCGATGCGTTGCTCGAGTTCTTCGAGTTCACGTTCGGCCCGTTCGATTTTCCGGGCTCGTGTTTCGGCGTCGCGGGGCTGTTTTGCGCGGCTGTGAAACCACAGCGAGCGGTAGCCTTCCTTGCTGATGTATTCCACTGCCCAGATCCGCGCGAGGGCAAATCACACCAACGCCTGAAGTGGATACGGATCATCGATTACTTTCACACAACCGAGTACATCTCCACGATGGCTGAGCAACTCTTTGGCAAAGAGGGCCAGGCGTGGCCGCGACGCATGCGAAAGCTATTGCTGAAATCGAACGGCCCAAGTCGCGTGCTGCATCCTGCAGCGGCCATGTTGGCTCGCCGCAAGCTGACGAAGCAACGCGGAAAGACCTTCGAACTGCCTACGAGTACATTCGAACGCGAACGCATCACATGCGACGACGATTTCCTTCTCAGTCTTTTCTACGTCGCAGCCCCAGCCGTTATCCCATTGGTCAGGGGCATCCCAGCTGCCACCACGGTAGAAGCGATCAAGCAGATCGTCAATTTCTTCTCTCATACGCTCTAGCTGGCCGAACGCTGCCGGAGCTGCCAGGTCTCCAGCTCGTGTGGCCAAAGTTTTCGACGCCATGGAATGAGGTTCTTGAACATTTTTCGTGCTCCTTATTGTAGGTTGTCCAATGCGTCCGCTCCACGCGGTTCGTGACTGAGCAGTATCGCCGAGGAGTGTGCCGTATCGCACGGGCCGGAACACGTCAAGAGTCTCAGCATACAGCGCGTCAAATCAATCGTGACATTGAGGAAGTTTGGCAAGGAGTTTGCGGTTCATATCCTGGACGAGACTACACTCCGGATTCGAGTGGAAAACGCCATGCCATTAGGTCGACTGGACGAAGCTTCTGGGTTAATTTATCAAGCATCAGGCGATCCGTCTGATCCGACGGTGATTTATCTGCCCGGGGTTCACGGGGACTGGACTGCTCAGGGACAGGTGCGTCCGATCTTGAATTGCGATTTTCACTTCGTGGAAACTGCCTATCCACGAGTTGAATTCTGGTCGATCGAGGACTTCGGTCACGCACTTAACGGCCTACTGCAACAACTGGGAATCGAATCGGCGCACGTTGTGGCTGAATCGTTCGGTTCGCTAGTTGGCTGGCAGTTTGGCATAACGCATCCAGAACGATTTCGCTCGTTGACACTTGTTGGTGGATTTTCGCGAGCACCGAGATTTCGCATGGCAAGTGCTGCAGCTTCAGCGTTGAATTCAATTCCCACGTGGTTACTTGAGACCGGCATTGATACGTACGTCGCAGGAAAGGCGATTTTGGGGCAGACTCGCGATGCATTCGAAACCGGAGCATACCCCGCGTCACGAACGGAAAGAGGCAAGCGTGCTGTATCGAATAGAATGAAGATTATTCAGCGATCGGATTTTCGTGAGCATCTGGAGACTATCGAGTTCCCCGTTCGTTACATCGGAGGCGCGAGGGACATCGTCGTTCCAGTTCGACGCGAGATTGCCACGTTAGATGCATCGCTTCCCGAACACTGCCAGTTCGAAAGCGAATTGATTCCTGGAGCCCCACATACGTTAATCGCCACCCACCCAGAACAAACTGCAGGCCGAATTGCCAGATGGTTGAGAGCTACAGAGGACGCCATCACTCAAGGCCAGTTGCCAGGATCGCGTTCCGATGCCTCTAACTCGTAAACTCAATACACAGAGTCGTTTCTTGCAAGAGTTCCATTTCCAACTTCATGGTAGGCCCAACGGAAGTTCGGCAACCCTGTGGCAACGCAATTTAGGTTTCGTTTTCTCGTCTGCGCTGCGAGTTCTGTCTACGTCCTGGCGGGTACATGTTACCGGTGTAGAATTTCTTGATGAACTTGGGGCGGCAAATGCACGACATATCCTTGCCTTCTGGCATCGACACTATATTGCTCTGTTTCGATTTTATCGAAACAGAAAGGTCACCGTCGTGACCAATGATTCGGATCGAGGACATGTAATTGCTAACATTTGTGCCCGAAACGGCATGCGAACTCTTCAGATCTCGGAAACTGGCGGCAAAGCAATGTTGTCAGCGGTTGAGCGTTCGATGGCAGACGGCTATGGGTTGGCGATAACCGTTGATGGTCCATTGGGACCAGCTAACGAAGTTAAGAGCGTTGTCACTCATTTGGCATCAC
>JAGQPC010000834.1 GCA_020426925.1 Planctomycetales bacterium
TCCAATCGACCCACGTTCATCAATAAAGAATCGTCCTCGAATCTTGGCGCTGTCTCCTGCTGACAACGCGAACCGTACGAACTGGCCAAGGATCGCGTGTACTTTTTGCTGAGATACCGGACTGCCCGAATGTTAACACAGGACTCTTGGGGCGACTTCAGTTTCGATGGTTTGTTGGCCGCCGACATTGAACTTCTTTCCAGCCAAATCCGATCAACCGGGTCAAATCCGCTGTTCGATCTGATCGGCAACGTTAACCTCGACGCGGTTGATAGAATCGTGTGGGTTGTCGATCCAAAACAGGCCTGGTTCGGTGATGCAAACTTGGATGGCGAGTCTTCAACTGAGCAGGTAGCGGCGTTTGTGCCTGATCCAGCACTGAGATAAACGCAATGGGTTGGTTGACGTTGATTTGTGTGTTTGGCGTAAGACGCCATCGGATGCGCCGAATCGATCAACTGACGTTTCACGCTCGTCGAACTGGTGAAGCTTTTCTATGGCTCAGTCGCCCAGCACGAAGCGTCCCCCAAAAATAAAGTTTAGCATGATGCACAGACGACTAACGTCGCGCCCACATTTGGCATGAATCGCTCTTACGGGCATCAGCCTATCTAAGCTAGTGCGTCAGGTTCAACGTAACGGTCGCGACGCAGCCCGAATTAGTGCAGAATATGGCTTCCTTTGGGAATGCAGTCGGGCTGGTCGCTCGAGTGTATCGGGCGTCTTGCCTGAGCCTTGTACGCGCTTGCCGGTACTTCCTACTCGAGCTTCCGAGGAGTATCCGCCGCTTTGGAATGCTTTCACGAGATCTGAGGTGTCGAATTCGCCATCGCAATTCCAATCTCCATCAGCCCATCCTGAATTGCCTTCGATCGAATCTTCGTACTGCCCTTTTTGAAAGACGAGGACGAGATCGGAGGAATTGAAGATTCCGTCGAGGTTTGCATCTCCACTAGCCGTATGCAGAATTTGAGTTAGCAAGAATTGCATATCGCCCTCATCCAGCGAGCCGCTCTCATCGACGTCGAAGATCCCATCATCATCGTCCGCGCGAATTGCGGCACACAACAAGTCGATGTCGACGGCGTTCAGCTGGCCGTTGTCGTCAAAATCGCCTTTGCCCGATGTTTGACATGCATCACCGATGCCGTTCTGATCCGTGTCTTGTTGGTCGGGGTTGGCAGTTGCGGGACAGTTGTCTTCGGCGTTGGAATGACCATCGTTGTCGAAGTCAACGGACAACGCTCCAGCTACCGCTTCGTCGCTTGTAAGATCGGGTTCGCTACTTGTTGAAGCTAGTCCATCAGCAAAGTCGGCTGAGTAGCGGAAGTTGTACAACAGCCGGCTCCAGTCTTCGCTGCCGTTCAGCAGGTCGAGATGTGCAACTCTGCAACTTCCAATTTCATCAATGCGATTGACATCTGCAGCGACCCCCACGTCGACTGCATCACCGTCATTGTTCCAGTCGACAGGTCGATTCAATGGTGTAATTCGTGGCTGATAGATGATGCTCTCAAAAATGCCATCACCGTCCAAGTCTAGCTGCACGGGCACTCCGTAAACGGTGAAAGTGCCAGCCGGTCCCGCGACTCCGACGACTTCTGACGCTGCGCGTTCGTCAATCGGCGGCAAGATCTGCCGCGAGTAGTCTAGCGGCCGATTCGGAATGTAGTTGGGAAACTGGCGAGTATAGTTCATGATGCTTAGGTAGTTCGGCTTGCAGTTATTGTGCTCGAATCCTCCATGGCCCAGCCCGAGCGTGTGCCCAAGTTCGTGCATGAACGTCCCGGCCTGGGCTTGCTGCCTGCCTCCAACCTGTCCCAACGCAAGCGCTGACCAGCCACCAAGTGTCACCATGAAATCATTTCCGCCGATCTCGGATATTCCGCTAGAACCGACACTATGTGCGTGATTCACGCCGAAGATTGAATAGCGATAGACGAGCCGCCGGGCTGCCAATATGTTGGCACAGTTGGCATCGTTGCGTTCCGACAGCAGTCCAAAATGCCCCCCACAGACACCGTTACCTCGCTTGAGAGCATCAAAGCTACCGGCAGGCGCTACGGGAGTATTGCCCGCATCAAATTGGATCGGATCGAGAACGGGTAGGTTTGTTTCGTCTTGCACGATATGCAAGGTCACGCCGTCCAGATTGTCGGGATTCCTGACCAGCTGGTTGGGGGCTTCGGCGAACGCCTGTTCCACCAAACGCTGAGCGTCCACGTCGAAGGCGTGGCCACTCATTGCATCGACCTCGACTAGTAAGTCTTTGTGTTCCGGATTGGTGGGGACTCGCAGCGTTCCCATGTCGAGGTCCAGTACGCCATCTTCGTCGATGTCTATGCCGCCGCCCTGGCCAGATTCTGGGTCTGGCGCTTCCCAACGATCCGCGATTGCATCTGCGTCGGTGTCGACCATCGAGAACTCGGACGTGTTGCCGTTGGCATCCGTCACGGTCGCCGCTACAAATCGATCCGGGAAAGCTGTCAAGAAAGAAGCCGTCCCAAGTCCATCGGTTTGGACGTCTAGTGAACCTAAGAACTCCTTGCCTTCGCCGAATCCGCCCGGATCAGGTTGCTCGTTGCCAAAGAACTCCACAGTGAACCGTTGATTGGCAGACGTGCTCAGGATCCATTGCGTCTGGCCGCCTTCCAGCAGGCTCCACACTTCCGGAAAGTTTTGCAGCTGGTTCGCGCCGGTGTCCGTGTCACCGACGTCGTTCAATGTGAACGAGTCTGCCGCGCCTTCCGGCACCAAATCGATTCCTCGCCCTTTGTTACTGTACATTGAATTGCGACGTATTGCGTTGCGTTCGCCGGCGCTGATGAGCACGCCATGTCCCCTGACACCAAGGGCCCGGCCGTTAAAAGCAATAATGTTGCCCTCTCCGTCAGCTTCACCGCCAATCTTGTTCTTGGATCCACGTTCAACCCAAATTCCGTGGTCCGTGTTGCCCATGCTCTCGTTGGGATCGTCGCCTAAACTATTGGTGCCGATGAAGTTTCCTTGCACTGTCGTGTCGACTTCATCAGCAGCGTCGCGACTGACAATGCGTATCCCCGACTTGTTGGCCGAGATCAGGTTGCATGCGCCGGTGCACTGAGCGCCGCTCACTCCACTCGTTCCGCCGATCGTATTCCCTACTCCCGCGACGACAATTCCGTGTGATTCATTTCCCAACGCTTGCATACCGCCAGCGTCAGTTCCAATTCGGTTCCCTTCAATGGTGTTGTTGCGTGCTAGAGCGCCAACTACCAGACCGACTCCGCCATTTGCAGAAACAACGTTACCATCCGAATTGGATGTGCCTCCGAATTGATTGTCTGAGCCATTCAAGAACCAACCGCTAAGACCGTTACCAAGGTCAGCTATTCCAGCAAGGTCGGTACCTACGCGGTTATTGCGAATGACATTGCGATCTCCGCCCAAAAACACTCCGTTACCGCTATTGCCAGAGATGACGTTATCCTCAATGCGTCCGTCGCTGATCGTACCTCGCATCCCGTCGCCTCCGTTCGGCAAAGCCGCTGTGCCGCTGGGATTTGTGCCGATTCGGTTTCCGCGAACTACCGCTTGTTGACCTTCTCCTTGGACATCGAGTCCAGTGGACCCATTGCCCGAAATAACGTTGTCGAGAACTCTAGCGTTATTGCCAAAGATAGTCACACCGGTTTGCACATTTCCCATTCCTGTGGCACTGCTTGGATTGGTCCCGACAAAATTACCTTCCACGGTGACACCGTCGCCGACAAGACTTATACCTTTGCCTCGGTTTGAAACGACCACGTTTCCAATGACTGACGTGTTGTCGCCATCGCTGACGATGCCGAGTGAAAAACCTTCCACGTGATTATCTTGGATTGTGTTACCGCTGCCATCACATCCAACGGAGTCACTCGTGATGCCAATAAAATCACCGCCGATCAACGTATTTTCGACGATCATACTGTTGTTGGCACACTCAAGATCGATGCCGTCGGTCGAATTGCGAAATTCGTTTTTTCGAATCACGTTGCCGCCGCCACGCACCGCAAGCAAGGCTTGATCGACAAACGAGCTTTCCTCGACAGTGCTGCCTCCAGCGGTAACATCCAGATCGCCGCCCACGAAATTGACTCCGCGAACAGCGCTTCCCGAGCCATGCAATTGAATCGACACCAACATTGAGACGTTGCCTCCGCCGTCAATCGTGACCGGATTCTCGAAAATGCCACCTCCTTCACTGACAGTCAGGCCCGATGTAAACCGAATCTCGCCTCCACCATCTCGGTTGCTTTGACCCCGAGCAGCCAAGAACGTGCATATTCCGGTCGGCGGTTCATCCTTCAGGGCGATATCGCAACTAGGATTGTCGAGATCGCCGTCACCCTTCAGCATCGTTCCGTCATTGACGGTATACGTGGCTAACAGATTCCGGCTTTCCAAAGGCTCTACGTTCAATTGACGTGTTGCGGCGCCCATTCGGTTACAAGATAACACTAACCGACGGTGCAGTCTTCGCGTGCCGTTGTTTGGACGATAGTGCAGCTGAAAAGCCATTTTGATGTTCCTCATAGAAATGTCGCTCTTTTCACGCGCAAGTAGTCTAACTAGTGGACCAACTGGAACGCGATACTCCGACCTGAATTCCAGGGCGGAAATCAAAACCCTTTCACCTCAGCAAATCCTTTGATATGTCGCGCCGCGGCTAGCTATCGAACGCCGACCAATGCTGCTGCAAAAACGCGGACCCAACAATCTTGCTTGATGCATTGTGTTGCTAGTGGTCGAGTACGCGAGCGCTGATCGAACTTGCGTCCATATCTCCATATCTAAGGCGCACGTAGGCACTCGACGAGGGATCGCGACTTCGCGTTGCCACGTGATGCGGGACAAACCTGGTTGAGACGTTCGCTGTGGACCAACATTTTCGCGGTTCTGTTGCACTTCTTAATCCACCGACTGCCGTTCAAATCAGCATATTCATCGCGTCGCAATTGCCATAAGTCGCGAATTGCACGAATGACCAATAGACAGTTTGCACTTGGCAATTAGGCTGGAACGCCAGGGGGACGTTCTTAAATGCGGAGCGTCAATATGCTATATCGCCAAATCGTGTGTTCGTTTCTTGTCGTTGTGTTTTCTTCAAGTGTCTCGCACGCGATGCTCGTGCTGGATCAGGAGAACGACTTTGTTTCCGCAGTTGGTTCGACTGCTTCGACGACTAGTCGAATCGGTCAGACATTCACGGTCGGACTAGCCGGTAGCCTTGACCGGATCGACCTGCGAATGACTCGGGTCAACATTTTTGGCGATCCGGGACCTGCAATTCTAACTTTGCACACGACGGCGGCGGGTTTGCCAAGCGGTGAACTTGGTTCAGTTCAAATTCCAGCAAGTATGATTGCAACAACAGGCCAGGCGTTCGTTACATTCGACGTCAGCAGCTTGGGAATCACCGCAGTACCGGGACAAGTCCTTGCGTTCGACCTTAGTACGAATTCCGGGACCGGCGTGTATGCAGTACCCAACTCGATCAACGTGGACAATTACGCGAACGGGACTGCTGTCTCCAAGGACTTTGCGGATCCCTGGCAGGCTCAAATCTACGATCACTCATTTCGAACGTTCGTTTCTGTGCCTGAGCCAAATGCGTTCGTGTGTCTTGGTGTGATTGGACTGGTCATAGTTGGGGCCAAGAAGTTGAAGAAGCGGCGTCATAGCTGCTAAGTCAACAAATCTGCCTCTGCAAACTTGCGATGTGTCGTGCTAACCTTCGACAGGCACAAACGGTCGTACATTGCCGTCCATGTTCAAAATCAACTTGCCCGACTCGAACTTGTAGGACGCCTTGCGATTGCCTCCATTGTTTGGAGTCGAGATCACGACGTGTTGATCGTCGGCCGACCAAGTCCCTTTGGATGAAGTCTCTGCAGTCACGGATCCGTCGTGTCGACTGAGATCTTGGATCAAACAGCGATACTCGGACTGCGGAGCTAACGTTATCGTGAGTCGAAAGTAGTCGTTGCCTTCAATCCCTTCGTATTGCCAAGTTCCCTGCAGTTTTGACGACGCTGCTGCGGACGAATCGTCTTGGCTGCTGTTGCGATTGGAAACTACAGGGATGCGGTTGAATTCTATCCACGTGTTCAGTTCAGGGAATTCCATCACGAGTTTGCCTAAGTGCATTTTGTAGTTTTGGCGATAGTGTCCCTCGTTAGTTTTGAATTCGAAAAAAGTACCGCGATCGACAAACGTGCCTTTTTCCTCGATCTTCTGTGCTTGGCGGTTTTCAATTGTGACGACGACCGATTCGTAGGATCCGTCGGCCCAAAACCTCTGAATGCCAGTCATCTTGGCTCCCTGTATGGTTCCCGAGAATCCCCACATGCCGACGTGCTGGTCACCCGTTGCGCCGCGATGTT
>JAGQPC010000835.1 GCA_020426925.1 Planctomycetales bacterium
GCCGACATCCTGAAGGTCCCGAAAAAGATTCGCTCTTCCTTCAAGATCACACGAATCCTGTCGTGTTCCGGAATATTTGGGTCGTCGAAAAATAGAACTCGACGCACTCCACTTTTCCTCGGCGGAGCTTAATCATGGGCTCCGTCCGAGTTTCTATCGATGTTCGACGGATACGACGGAATTGATCTGGCTTGATTTCAGCGCCGCGTGGACGGTAGAACAAATCGCGCGGCTCGACCGGACGTCCAAGCACGTGGGCGAATCACTATCGATTGCTTGAGCAAAATGGTCGGCGAGCAACCAGTCATTATCGTTGGCCAGCCGCTGATGCGTGAATTCAGTATCCGGTTGACCTTTATAGTACGTTGCGATTTCCGGACGAGCTTCCGAAATCACCAGTGAACCTTCGGTCCCAACCAGGTGCAGTTTGATTTCACCGACGTTCGGGTGACTCGCGTTCCCAATACGTCCAATGCAAATCGAACCATACGTTCCGCGAGACATTTCCATCGATATGGAAGCGAGATCTTCCACGCCGTTGTCGTGGTGAAGCTGGTGGAAGTGAGACGTTGCACGTGCAAAGACTCGTTCGACACGACGGTCAACAATTGAATGAATATAAGCGAGCGGATAAATCGCCTCGTTCTCAAATTCACCGAGCGCAGTTGTGCCAACGCCTCCATCGGCGCCCGTCGCGTGGAATTCTTTTTGCATTTCCAACCAGTTGAGTGGTGGGTCATCGGCCGAACGACTTCCCAGCGGCGGACCAGCATCCTTCGCAAAGTAGAAGTCGACATGAATTGACCGCAACGTGCCGATATCGCCGCGTTGGACAGCTTCCCGAGCCTTCACGATCGCGGGCAAGTAGTTTCTGTTCCACATCATGAACTTGACGCCATTTTCTTCTACGGCATCGACCAATGCGTCGCAGGATTCCAACTGCGTAGACATCGGTTTGTCTTGCACGATGTGCAGTTTGTTTTTCGCCGCAATGACGCTTAGCTCGCAGTGCCTCGCAGCTTCGGAACTGACGACTGCAACGTCTGGCCTGTGTTCGCGGATTGCCGTTTCAACGCCGCGCACGTACGGAACGCCAAGCTGATCGGCGAGCATTTGGTTCCGGCTGTGGATCCAATCAGGACAATCGGCCTCGTCTGTTACGACGACCGGATGGTACCGATTGTGGGACAGAATTCCTCGCGCGACATAATCGTGTTTTACTGCACTGACGATCGCGACGCGAAGTTGAGTTTGCGGGAACCGAGCATTTGTCATGAGCCTGATTTCTCCATCGTTGCGACTTGCCCGACACCAAACGAGCCGACAATTGCGTTGGACACATCAACTGCTCGAATCGCATCGTGAATTGTGCACGATGATTGCGATGGAACTGCGATCGCTCGCGCGAACTCGTTTAGCTGCTGGCCAAACCAATCGTGTTCCTCACGAACTTGCAGGCCAATCGTCTGTTCACGAATGAGCAGGTTCGTGTTGTGTTGGTCGTCAGCGTAAACCGCACCCGTCGATCCGATCAGCGAAAGTGCACAGTAGCCTTGTTGATTCGCCAAACTATGATTGCAATCGACAATCGCCATGCCGCCGCCTTCGAAGCCCAGATGAAAGAGAATCCCGTCCATGGGTCGGTCTCGCGAGACCGTCACGCCGAACACAACTTCCGGAGCTGCATCAAACATCCAGCACACGAGATCAGCCTCGCGAACGATCATTTCGGCGACGCTGGCAGCGCTTTGATCCAGTACGACACTCGACATCCAATTGTGCATTCGCAACAAGCCAAGCCGGCCAATGTTTCCGGACTGCAGGCTACCGTACGCGGCACGCGGGTAGTGCATGAATCGAAGTGGCTGAGCGACCATCGTCACGAATTCGGTGCTGTCTTCGATCACGTGCAGTGCGTCGTAGCAACGGACGGGCGAGACACAAATCAACGCGTGCTTCTTAGCTTGGTGAGCAGCTGCGACGATTTCCGTAATTTCATCTGCGGCACGTGGGTGAATCACGACAGCGTCAAACTCGTTGGCATGGTTTGAAAACAGCCGTTGCCAAGATGTCGTGGACCACTTCAGTTCTGCCAGCGACGTGAGCGGTTCGGCAGCACCGGGATCCGCTTCGACAACAGCCGATATCCTCACCTTCGACAGGCGGCTAATCGCATGCGTGTATTCGTCGATGAAACCACTTCCCTCGACGATTGCCAACCGCGTCATCTTTGTTCCTTGAAAATAAGTTCAGTGAATAGCTCGTCGTTGTTCGAATCTGTGACTCAAATGTGCTCTTCGCTCGATCCAACCTGCGTCGCTTGTGCATCGCCCATTGCAGACCGCATTTCAGCAAGATCATCGGTCAGGTGTTTCGCGAAGATCGAAATGTCGGCGCCATGAATCAACAAATTGCAGCCCATCTTCATGAACTCGACCTGCTTCCCAACGGCTCCCGTATAGTGCATGCCTGCGCCGATGCCTGCGTTGCGAGCTGTCGTGAAAATCGTCTGCACAGCTTCCATGAACTTTGGATGATCGTACT
The DNA here is from genome assembly GCA_020426925.1 of Planctomycetales bacterium. GTDB lineage: Bacteria > Planctomycetota > Planctomycetia > Pirellulales > Pirellulaceae > JAGQPC01. Next base: position 2,545 of record JAGQPC010000835.1, read on the forward strand.
GTTCAGGAACTCCAAGACTACAGGATAAATCGTGCGGACCGATCAACACCGAATCGATTCCGCCGACCTTTACGATTTCGTCCAGGTTTTCAATGGCGGGTATGCTCTCGATGTTAATGATCAGCGAATGACAATCGTTGCGAGATTTCAGGTACGAATCCAACTCTGGTTCGAGCTCTGCGCCGGCGATCGCTTCGTCTCGTCGACGTCCTTTCAGTGGTCGCCAACGCACGGCGGCAGCAAGCTTCCGCACGACATCGGCAGACTCGACGTACGGAGCGATGATGGCGGACGCTCCTGTATCGATTGCATTTGCGGCGGCGTTCACATCAGGAGATGGCAATCTCACGATCGGAGCAATGTTGTGTGCCGAATAAAGTTGACACATCCACGACACCTGAGTTCGGTTTAGGGCCGTATGTTCCGTATCGATGAACACAAAATCGAGTCCCGCGTTTGCGGTTGCTCGCGGCCAAAGCGGGCAATCGGCCATCACTAGTGTTCCATAAACACGTCGGCCGGCATGCAGAGACTCTCGAAGTTCAAGTCCGTTCATGTTGGTAAGCTCATTCGGATTTGGAAATGGTGCTTTGCGATTGCGTCGCGGTAGGACTTTGAATCAGCCAGTTGGACAAATCTAGCTCCGCCGCGACGTCCATCGTATCAAGTTCGGCCGCCATGCTGACATCCGACTCATGGCCGAGCGCACTTAAATTTTGACCACCTTTCGAATCGAGTAGCGCACGAACTAGATTATCGTGCAGGTTTGCAGGCCCATCGTGGCGAAGCCGTTGCCAAGCGGCTAATGCTAACTGAGCTTGATCATTAAGCTGACACTCTGGATGGGCCAATGTGGCTCGGTCCGCGGCGGCTCCAGCAAAAAACACGTCTTCCGCGGTAATTTCGCCGTCGGTTCCGGCGCAAACGATGGTCGCTTCCCGGTCGCCTGCGATGGCTCGCCAGGTGGCGCTCAGATTCACAAACGCACCCGTCAGGATTCTGCCCGCACCTACGCAGCTCATCATGGCCTTTGTACCGTTTGTCGTAGTAAACACGATCAGGCAATCTTTGACCACGTTCGCCGTGTACTCATACGGCGAGTTCCCCAAGTCGAATCCTTGGATCGGCAGACCGCGTCGCTCGCCGGCCAGCAGCGTCTTCGTTCCCGCTTGACGGTGTTGTGTTGCTAGATTCTTAGCTTCACCAGTTTCCAAGCAGGGCAATACCGCGGTCGCGCCGTTTTTCAGTGCGGTAGCGATCGTGGTTGTCGCACGCAGCACATCGGCCACCACAATTGTCTTTCCCGCTAGTTCGTGCGGATGGGACAGGGTGGGCAGCATAATGACGTCAAAACGTTCCATTTGTGTCTCTACGCAATGTCGATTGATTCATGTGCGCCGTGAGAAAGTCGCTCCGATTCGCATTCACCCACATACCGAAAGATCACCTGTTAATGTATTTTG
>JAGQPC010000836.1 GCA_020426925.1 Planctomycetales bacterium
TGCTGTGGTTTCATCCGCATATCTGGTGGCTTTCACAACAGTTGAGCAAGCAGCGTGAAAGATGCTGCGACGACATAGCAGTATCGCAAACCGACGAGCCAATCGAGTTCGCTAACGCGCTTAGGAAGCTTGCTCATTCCATCTCGGGCTATTCTGCATTGCGGCTAGCTGCCACATATGATCGTGAAGCACGCATCAAGCGTCTGATCCAAGGCGAAAACGAGCCCATTGCGTTTCATCGCTGTGTTTTTGGCGGTGCCGGATTAATGGCCGCAATATGCTGCGTTGCATTGGCATCGACCGCATCCCACGAGTTCGTCACAGTTTCAGTCAATGATGCAATCAATCCTGCTGGCGGACGATCGCTAATCGTCGATTTGTCAGAGTTACAAGACGTTATCCCGAGCCACGATGAACGTCAGCTACATGTTGTGTTGCCCGCTACGGGAAGAGTTGCCGTAACGAACGAGCTCGGCGCGAATCTGAAGCACAAGATCGCTGTTTCTAATCTGCGCAATGCTTCTACGTTGGTGCTGGTTCGTGCCGTAAATGGTATTGAACCATTCCTGCTTGCCACTTGGCCAACTGAATCAATAGAGCACTCAGACACCGACCGTCAAAGCGGCCGCAGCGGTGATTGCCTTATTGCTATGCCAGGTTCCGAAGCTCTTGATCAAGCGCAGTTCAAAATCCAAGGCGTACAGAATTCGAGTGGGCGCTACTGCATGATTGTGTGGCAACCAAGAGTCATATCTGATTTGGATGCAGATTTCATTGGTCGTGCCTCTTCACTGTTGAGAATTCAGCGAGATTCAGCACGAGCTCCTGCCCACGATAAAATGCTTTCTCCGTGCATCGACTATCCTGCTGACATTGATACTTTTCAAACCGTCACTTCCAAACGCGGCTACTTAACTGTTACGGTCGACGGTGGAAATGACGCTTTCTCACCGTATGTGCGGCTTTTTGACAGCAAAGGGCGCCTTCGCGGTCCAGGTATGAAATCCAAGTTCAACCATGTTTGTCGTTTTCATGTGGTGTGCGACGGCACAGACGAGTTCACTCGCCACTACATTGCCGTATCTAACGAAGACGGCAAATCGACCGGGCGGTACACAATGTCGCTGGCGTTTCGACCAGCAGCCGACCAGTGAATCGTGATCGCGTACTTCAGAATCAGAAGCCGCGTCGGTGGGCAATGATCGATCGACTCAAACCGCAGTCGTGGCAGAGTGGGAGATACCGCATTGCTCGCGGAGCGTCAGTGACGCGACCACATTCAGCACACGTCACTCGAGCGCGCGACTGGCTCCGAATCGGTGCAACGTACCTGATTGACATTGTCTTTTTTTCGTGGTGTTTCATATGTAAATAGAAACATGCTGGGGAGCAGGGAAGTGCATCAGTTAGTCTCAATAAAACGACCCGCTCCAATCGGCGCGGGTCAATTAGCTAGTCGGAATCACGAGGCTTATCCGGCGCCTGATCCAACATCCAATTTAACGTTTGTTGGCACAGAGCAATGTGGCTGGCCAATTGAGTAGGGGAATAGCTATGCGTGGATTTCCAGTCATTGCCATCTTGATACCGGCGTCCGTTGAGATTGGCGCTGAGATATTTTCCGTTGTTGCCGTCATTCTCAAATACTGAAATCTGGTCAGTTCCGAGCTTAAACTGTCTTTGTGGTTGGGCCATCGCAGATCACCTCCTTAAAGGGAACGAGTAGGGGAAAGAACGCATATGTTCACCCTGGTGCGAGAATCAAAACGCGTCAAGAGCGTTTGACTCAAGAGTTGTCGTTCGAGACGACTTGACGCAGTTTTTAGGCCCCGGCCCTAATGACTTCCACATCTTGCATCTGTACAGCGTGGAGTCAACTCACGATGATGCCATCTGAATTTCGCAGTAGGTGATTCATTTTCCGTCGACTTGGAAGCGCTAGGAACACGAATCGTCGCGTCGAAACGGCATTACAAGGGAGGTCCGCATTTTGCTAAAGTACTTTTATTAGTTTCGATGTTGAGACTGTCCGGTCCCCATTCTTGCGAGCTTTCAGCAAGGACGACGCGATGAATGACGAAAATCCTGTCCAAGACGGAACCGACATGCTGCGATCAATCTTTGAAATGCAAGCCGACCTGAATGACCACGTATTTGTCAAAAATGACATCAAGGCGAAAGATGGGTCGCCCCTTACCATGCGTGAGATTGCTGAACACGCTGACGCTGGAAAGCTGGGTGTCAACGATCTACCGAATCAATGGTTGAAGCGATATGCGGAAGCAATGGCGGCGGAGTTTGACGAACTGCGCGATGACGTACTTTGGAAATGGTGGAGCCGCGACCAGATCGACCTGCAGAATATCCGAGTCGAACTGATCGACATCCTTCATTTTTTGATCTCTGCGATGATCTCGTCGGGGCTTTCAGCCGAAAAGGTTTTCGATATTTACCAGCAGAAGCACTCCATCAACCTGACTCGTCAGGACAAGGGTTACAATCAAGCCTCGAAAACCGAGGACGACAATCGCACGATTGAATGAAAGCGTTCGGTGATTAGATGGTTAATACGTTCAACGTACCCGCGGATGGAAGCATTTACGCTGAAACCATATTTGAACGATGTCGAGACCTTATTGGCTATCAAATCTGGTCAGGGCTTCAGCGTTCACGACTCGACGCCTGGGTCGCCAATTTTCAAACTGCTGAGGAGCGTTACTTTGCAGCAAGAGTTCTTGATGCATTGATTTATCGATCCGATGACCAGACGATCGCACTGTTGCGTCATCTCTTGTGTCGAGTGGTGCCAGATTACGCGCGAATCGGGGGGCTCCCCGCCAGTTTAAGGCAGGTTTACTACTCTCTTAGGGACCCGAAGATTGACCCACGAGTGCGTGTGGTGCCAGTAATCCCGCCCGGGGCGCCTCCGACGAAGAGCGGCCCTCTAATTGCTCGACATCTGAAACGAGCCTTGAAGATTAGCGAGCGATGGATCATCCACCCAGAACGCGTTGCACACGAAGTTAGCAGTATCGACGCCGTTATCTTCGTCGATGACTTCCTAGGAACGGGGCACCAGTTCGGTCAGTTTCTTGCGGACACGGGGCTCAGCACGTACTTAACGAGTTCATGTTTTCTTTATGCATGCCTCGCAGGCCACAAACACGGCATCGACACTCTGCGGCGAGCCTTTCCTGACCTGCATGTTGCAACGGTTGAGAACCTAGACGATAGCCATGCAGTTTTTCACGCGGAATCCGGGTCGTTTCCAGACGGAGTGAATTCAATCGAGACCGCTAAAGATTTCTACTACGACCTACTCGACGATCGTGGGATTACGATTGTTGGGCAAGATCGAAGGGGCTATGGACACCTCGAGATAGCCTATGCGTTTGAACACGCGGTTCCCGACAACTCACTACCCATCTTGTGGTGGGACCAGTCAGACTCTTGGAATCCTCTTTTCGACAGATGAGGGAACCGAATGAAGGCACAAATCCAAAGGCTGCTTGCCCCCAATCGAACCGAGGAGATTGGCTACGACGTTTGGCAGGAATACGTCTTGCCGCCATTCTTCTCCAATCTTACGTTTGGCGACTCGAAGAAGCCCCGAGTCATAGTCGGTGGGCGTGGGTGTGGGAAGACGATGCTGTTGAGATATCTTTCGCATGAATCGACTTTTTCGTTGCTACGGCCCTCAATCGACCAAGATGCACTATCGCACGTAGGCCTTTACTGGCGGTCTGATACGCAGTTCGCAAGCCTGATGCAGCACCGCGGTGTCCCAACTGACACGTGGGACACAGCATTTCGACATCTAGCCGCCGTAGTTCTCGGGATTGAGCTTCTGAGGAGCCTGGAGAGTATCGCACGATCGACGTGTCATGCACTGTCGGAGCAGGACGTTGCTTCACTTGATTTTGGACGATTGCACGCATACCGAATTGACATGCCTTCCGCCGCGAATGACGTACGCGACTACCTCGAGGATTGTCTGGCGGAATTCGAGTCGTGGGCGAACAATGTTCGGGCAGCAACGCCGCCAGTATTCTTGCCGGGTGACAAGTTCTTGAAAAGGATGGTCGCACTGATCCAACAGCAGCTCCCAACAATCGATCCTTTAGTATTCTTTGTCTACATCGACGAATTTGAGAACCTTGCGGAATATCAGCAGCGAATAATCAACACATGGATGAAACATAGCGAGCCACCTCTTATCTTCAATGTCGCGACGAAACGAAACGGTTTTAAGACCTATTCAACTGATGGCTCAGAATCTCTTTCAGCGACCCACGACTACCGTTGCCTGGACCTGGAAAACTTTGATCTCGAACGGGAATTTCCAGTCTTTGCCGGAGAAATCCTCCTGCTTCGGTTGCAACTTGGTGGCGTCGACATTCCCGTAATTAATCCCGACCAGCTTCGCGATGTCGAACAGGTCGCTTCAAGAAAGGAAACATCCTATGCACGTAAAGTGCAAGCCACTCTCAAAACCGTTTTTCCCGGTCTGAGTCAACGCGAATTGGCCGCGCAGGTCTTGTCGGATAAAACGTTGAATCGCCGGTTGAGCGACAAGATTGTAAATGCACTGAAAAAACGTGGCGAGTCAGCAGACCGGAGAGCCCCGTTTCTCAGTGACACTTGCCCTGAAGCTTCGATCGTCATCCCTGCCTTGTTCAATCGTGAGTCACTCTCAGTGGACAACGTAGCCGATGAATTTGCCAAGTTGTTGGGCGGAGACGACAACAGATTCACTGGCAGTACAAATTGGGTCCACAACAACTTCATTGGTTGCTATCTGCAGCTCTTCGACGGTCTCGGTCGCCCGTGCCCTTTCTACAGCGGGTTTGAGACGTTTTGCTACATGGCCCGCGGAAACCTGCGCCATTTCCTTGAGTTGTGTCACAAAGCCCTGTCTCGAACGGACAACGTAGAGGTTGACGCAAGCACCGTGATTTCGGTGGAA
>JAGQPC010000837.1 GCA_020426925.1 Planctomycetales bacterium
GAAGTACGGTGATTTGCTGTCGCCCCATGAGATTCTAGATTTAAAGTCTGCAGTGACATCGCCAGTTTGCTGAGGGAATAAAACGAATTCCCAGTCCACGTCGTGACTGATGAACGGTGCATCGAACTGGGGAGTAACTTCACTTCGTTGTTGCGCCGGGCTAGTGTATTCCTTCCAGGTTCGTCGCAGCACGATTCGGAAACCGCGACGACCATTGATCGACACGCTTGGCTGATCGTCGCACTGGTACTCACGCCATGATTCGGCTGGCGAGACGGTCGCTATCTGTCGCGCGATCCATTTGATGTCCGAATCGTACTTGCCGCTGTAGTCTCTTTGCCAAATCTCTTCGTTGGCCAGATGAGCGGAAATCAAGCTGCCTGGGTTTGAGATGATCGACGTCACCAGGAACGTGCCGTCAGCTAGTTGCTCCGACTGGCCGCGAATCGACAACCCTTCAGCAAGCGTCTTGGGAAACTCTCTCGGTCCCTTCGCGACATAGTTGACCAGCCGCAGTTCGTTATCGACGTTTCCCATCTCCAATGACAACGTCCGGCGCCGTCCGCCGGCAGTGGCCGAGTATTCGATGTCGACGTATCCGACGATCGGCAAGTTGGATTCATACGACTGGAAGGCTGACCAATGCAGCAGCTTGCCTCGGAAGTTTCGTGGCGTCACCTTGATCGAGTGAACGGTCGCCTTCGTCAAGAAATCAAATTCAGACTTCACGAAGGCCCGGGTGGTCTCGCTGACGTCCTTCCATTCGAACGAGCTGGCGAACGCATCAAAATCGCCCGCCTTGATTGCGGAACCGACACTATCAGTGATCTTTTTAATGGACGCCTCGGGAAACGCGGCCAACAAAAGAACGTTCGGAACGGCTTGAAAGTACGATGAAAACCGGTTGATGAGCGTCACGCCTTGCTGAGCAATTTGCTGGCGTTCCATCTGAGTGTACGGCCGTGAAAAAATGCGTTCCTTGCGAATGAGCACGGAATAGACCGGCTGCTGGTTTCCTTCCACAATTAAGCGAACCCACCAGACTCCGTGCATCTGTTCTTCATCGTCGAATCGCGTGAATCGCCGGAAGTACACGTTTGACGGAAGTTCTTTGGAGGCGACGATCTGTCGCAGGATTTGCTTGGTCGTGTCGGGAGTCTCGAGCCGCTGAATGCTCACTGCGATAGCGCCGAGCGTTTCTTCCATGCTGATCGGTTCTTGCCTCATACCGATTGGACTTTGTTGGGCCGCAAGGTTGAAGTCGTCGATCGCAGAATCGAGCGACCGCGGCTTGAGGTTGTCGACATCCACGACGCAATAGGGGTGCTTTTCCGGGAGAGGCAGCGGCGGGCGAGCTGTTGAGTCCAGTTCAGCAATGTCCGAAATTGATGCGGGCCGATCACCACTGTGCACGTCATCTGTCGCCGCAATGGAGTAGTCGCCGATGATTGCCATCGCAAACGACACTCCGGCCAGGCTTGCGACGACAGCAGGCAAGACCCAAGGTGAGCCATCCGTTCGCGGCTGAGGCACGCCAACAATGCGGCGAATGCGCGTCAGCATCGGGCCGTCTGACGCCGCCAGCGCGTAAGTGTTTCTCTGTTTACGCCCTACCTCGATCGCCAGCAGGGCACGGCCATATTCCGCACGATTATTCGTTGCGGCAATGGCAATGTCGTCGCAGCAGTGTTCACGCTCGGCGCGAATCTGCCGAGACAGCCACCATATCGCTGGATGGTAGAAGAAAAGCGTTTCGACTAGGACCTGTAACAGATTCACAAGAAAATCGTGACGCCGCACGTGCGCCAACTCGTGCGCCAACACGGCGTCCAATTGAATCGGAGAGATTCCTGTGACGAACGAAACCGGCAGCAAGATGACCGGGCGGACATAGCCAATGACTAACGGCACATCGGCGAGCGCTGACTCCAGTATTCGCACTTTGCGTCGCAGCCCAAGCTGATTTGACATCCGCAATAGGGATTCGCGAATTTCCACCGATGCTGGCGCCACGGCGACACGCGCCAAACGTCGCAACGTCATCCATCCAAGCAGCGGTCGAAACGAACCCAGCGTCACCCCGGTGAGCCAGAGACCGACAATCCACTTGCAGTAAGGACGCAGCTGATCGTGAACCTGCTGAATCCACGCGAACCGGCTCGTTTCACCAGCGGTTGCGTCTTCCACCGAAGCAGTCCGATCAGCCGAATTCATGATGGCCTGGCTCATCATGGCTGCATCGCCGCCGCCGACCGTTTCCAAGTGATCTCTATGGTCAGGCTGCTCCGCCAAGACTCGGCCCGCACCTGTAACCGAGGCAGAACTCGACGACTCGAACTGATTTGGAACGCTGTAAAAATGCCAAGTCACCAAAGGACACACGACAGCGACGACGATCAGTCCGACCAAGACAGAATAACGAGTTGCAGCCTTTCGGTGGTTCACGACTTGCAGAACGAGGGCCGCTGCCAAAGCCGCGACGGAAAATTGCCAAATAGTGTGAAGCAATACCCACGCAACGCGTTCAACGAACTGTGGAGACAGCGAAAGTCCACCTGCAATAAGTCCATTCATTGCTCCGCCTCCAATTGATCTAATAGCTTTCTCGCTTCCTCGATCTCTGCCGGGGACGCCTCGCTCTGCGACAGCGCCTGCAAGGCAAGGCTCATTGCCGAGCCGTCGTACACCTTCTCAATCAAGTCGGTCAAATACGTCTTGGCCACATGTTTTTGAGTGACTGCCGCTCGATAGAGATGCGGCGTGACCTTGTCGTTTCGCTTGACAAGTCCCTTTCGCAGCATCACGGACAACATCTTCAGAGTCGTGGAATAATTTGTGCCTTTTTCATCGGCGAGTTCCGAGTGAACGATCCGAACTGGACATGGCCCCTGCTGCCAGAGGATTCGCAGTATCTCCAGTTCGACTGCCGTCGGTTGCTTGGACCCCAGTTCACGCATGATCACCCTCGACTGCTGAAAAGTGTGCCTTCTAACTAGCGAAAGGTTTCGCTCCTAAGTGTAGCGAAGACTTTCGCTAAGTCAATCCAAGAATTGCCCTAGACGCAGCTCCATGGCGGCCTGTGTCTCACGAGACTGCTCGCCGAAAACACCCCGGTGCCCACCGGCTTCTATCCCTGTGGCATCGCCGAGTTCGATAGACTCAGGAGCGGAATCGAACGTAGCTGCCAAGCAGCACGGCTGATCCGCGTACCGTTCCATTCCTAGCGACCATCGCGCAAGTGCATACCCGCTCGCACGAAGAATTCGCCGCAAGGCAGCCGTTTGGGAGAGCGATCTGGTGGCTTGTAAGCGATTCCGGCACCGTGTTTCGACACGAATTCGGTCGCCTACAGTGTTGGATCGATGACCACCTTCATCGCGCCGGCTTCACCAGCGTAAAGGCGAGCGAACCATTCCGGACCTTGGTCTAAAGACGCTTTGGCGGTTATGAGAGGTTCGACGCGAATCGCTTCGCGTTCCAATAGATCGATGCAAGCTGGGTATTCACCGCAGGATGCGCACGAGCCGTAGACGGATAGTTCTCGAGTTACGATCGATTGCAATGGCACTTCGACGTTCGGTGCCAAATTGCCAACCAGTGTGATCGATCCTCCTTTGCGAGCCGCTTCTATTGCAGTGCGGACCGTGGGAGTTGCCCCGACGACTTCGAGAGTAACGTCGGCTCCGCGTCCGTTCGTGATTTTTCGAACTTCTTCCACAACATCGACAGTGTCCGCTTTGAGGCATTCGTCGGCGCCAAGCTCTTTGGCGATCCGCAGTCGGTTTTCGTCAAGATCGACCGCAATAAGGCGCGAGCAACCGGCCAATCGAATGGCTTGAATCACCAACAGACCGATCATGCCGCTACCAACGACAACCGCAGTGTCGCCAAGACTAACCGGAGTTCTGTTGGCGGCGTGCACGGCGATCGATACTGCTTCGATCAAAGCCGCGTGTTCAAAGGGCAGCTCGTTTGGCAGTCGATAGCAAATGTTTTGTGGGACCGCAACGTATTCGGCGAACGCACCGTGGCGGCGGTATTCTCCGCACGAAACTCCCAGCACCATCCGATTGTCACACAGGTTGATATCGCCCGCTCGACAAAACGAACAGTGGCCGCACGAAACGGTGGAATCGAACGTTACATGGTCTCCCGGCTTGAAGTCTCTTACGTTCGATCCGACTTCTTCGACAACGCCAGCCGCTTCATGGCCCATAACGAGCGGTGGGATGCGGCGCCCCGAACTGCCATCGTATCCGTGAATATCGCTGCCACAAATCCCGCAGGCGCGAACCTTAACCAGCACATCGTTGGCCTCCACGCCAGGCTTTTCAAAATCGGTAACCTCAAGCTGTTTGTAGTCGGTTAGTAATAGAGCTTTCATGCGAGATTTCGTTTCTGGAGTGGCGGAAGTGATTTGGTTGGGCAACACATCGTAGCAATCTTCATTCGTCTGCAAAATCCGTGGACGAAGTGTAACGTCAGCAAGAAGGCGAGCGGGGCATTCTGCCGTTAGAGTTGTTGTCCGCACGGGCCTTTTGCCGCGTTTGCCAGCAATGGTTTACGAGATCTGAAAGACGTGTTCAGGCAGGTAATCCAAACGCGGAAAATGAGTACAATGTTTGGGTGTGCCGGAGTACAGGGGACAAACAACGCGTCAAATGCCGTAGTGGATTTTGCAAGAGATCCTTACCGCAGGAAGTTTAGCACCTTCCACTACTGCAAATGAATTCTGCAAATCCCCTTGCAGCAATGCTCGCCAACCGAGAACATTTTCAGAATCTATGATCGACCTGACTTTCACCGTGATCGACACTCAATCGCTAACGGAACGCGTAAGTTCTTCGTCCGCTGGCGCTGTTGTGCTGTTTATCGGGACGACTCGAGAATTTACGGACGGTCGACAGACAGAATCGCTGGAGTACGAATGCTACGAAGATATGACGCGAAAAACGTTGGCTGATTTGGAACAACAAGCGCGTGATCGGTGGCCCATTGTAGAATGTGCAATCGTCCACCGGTTAGGCCACGTGCCACTCGCGGAGGCGAGCATCGCGATCGCGGTCAGTTCTCCACATCGGGCGGCGGCGTTTGAAGCGGGGCGCTGGCTGATCGACACAATCAAAGAAGTCGTGCCGATTTGGAAAAAAGAGAAATGGAAAGACGGAACAACAGAGTGGGTTCACCCACATCCCTCGCCACCGGCAGCACGGAGTGACATCGAATGATTCGCGATTCCAAAGCACCGAATGTCCTGCCGCTGGTCGATGGTTATGGGCGACGTCATAGCAGCTTGCGAATCAGCGTCACCGACCGATGCAACATTCGCTGCTTCTATTGCATGCCAGAGAACGTCGTCTTCAAACCTCGGGACGAAATCTTAACATTTGACGAGATCGAGCGCTTCGTTCGAGCTATTGTTCCGGCCGGCATCACAAAACTGCGGCTGACCGGTGGCGAGCCGCTCGTCCGCCGCGATCTTCACGTTCTTGTGGAACGACTGTCCAGCGTTGACGGCGTCACCGATTTGGCGTTGACGACCAATGGAATATTGCTCGCCGATCACGCTAAAGCTCTGTACGACGCCGGGCTGCAGCGACTCAACATCAGTATTGATAGCTTGCGGGAAGAAACCTTCCAAAAGATTACCAGACGCAGTGGCTTGGACAGAGTGATCGCGGGAATTGATGCAGCACGCAAGCTGCCTTTCCATCAAATCCGACTGAACGCGATCGCAATGCGAGACATCACAGAACCGGAGATCGTCCCACTGGCGAAGTTCGCGTTTGAGCGGGCGATGGAGCTGCGGTTCATCGAGTTCATGCCGCTCGACGCGGACGGGAATTGGGAAACGGAAAAAGTCTTGTCTGGTCGCGAAACGCTTCACGTGTTGGAGCGAGAATTCGGTCGTGCAGTGCCAGTCTCTGGAAATGATCCTGCTCAGCCAGCAGTTGATTTCACGTTCGCAAATGGTGGGCGAGTTGGCTTTATCAACTCGGTCACGCAGCCGTTTTGCCAATCGTGCAATCGGTTACGAATAACTGCTGAAGGCCAGGTTCGAAATTGTCTTTTCTCAACAAGCGAATGGGACGTACGAGCGTTGCTTCGTTCGGGAGCTTCCGACGAACAGATCGTTGAGTTAGTTCGCGAATCTGTTTCTGCGAAGAAACGCGGCCACGGTATCGACTCGGACAGCTTCGAACGTCCTGCTCGAGCTATGTACCAAATCGGTGGCTAAACAACTGTACCAAACACGAACTTGAAACGTGTCACACGGAGAGATTTAAGTGGATCGACGATCGCTTCATGACGGACGGAACGACGGATTACAACCTTTAGAAAGCCTTTCGATCGGTGGCGCAAAATCATTCAGCGACCTATTGCGTGGAATGTCAAAAACCGCGTTCTCAGGACGACAGCTAGGCGAGTCATTCGACGTGCTACTGGAAATGGCGAGGTCGGAATCGTGTCATGTCGTGTTAACGTTAACCGGTGCGATGACAGTGGCGAAGCAAGGTCAAATCGTGTGCGACCTGATCGACAAAGGAATCGTCAACACCGTCGTTGCGACAGGTGCTTTGATCGCACATGGTTTAACTGAATCGATCGGGTTGACTCACTACCGCTATGACGCGTCCAAGTCGGATCAGCAATTGTTCGAGCAAGGTTACAACCGCATCTATGACACGTTGGAAATGGAATCAAACTTAAACGACGTCGAGCGTCTTGTGCGATCGGTGCTCAACGAAACAACGCCCGAAGATGGAATTTGGTCGTCGGGACGCCTGTGTCGAGCTTTAGGCGAGCGGTTGCATCAGCAAAACGAAGGACCAGGGATTTTGCGTAGCGCGTTTGAAAACGATGTTCCCGTTTTCATTCCTGCTTTTACCGATAGCGAAATGGGCCTCGACGTCGCAACTTGGGCGATGAAAAACAAACTCGACACAAACCAGGTGCAATCGCTGCCTCCGGATCAAGTGTTCCAAGCTGTCCCCGCGTTCAATCCTTTTCTCGATCTTCAACAGTATGCTCGCCGCATCGGCAGTGCTGCGGAGCTTGGGATTTTGACGATCGGGGGCGGCGTGCCTCGCAACTGGGCGCAGCAAGTCGCTCCCTATTTCGATATTACCAACGATCGAGTCGGTACGAACTTGAAGGCACCTCGCTTCCGTTACGGCGTACGCATTTGCCCCGAGCCGGTCCATTGGGGCGGCCTCTCTGGCTGCACTTATTCGGAAGGCGTCAGCTGGGGGAAATTCGTTCCGAAATCAGAAGGAGGTCGTTACGCCGAAGTCTATGCCGATGCAACCGTGGCGCTCCCAATCCTCGCAGCCGCACTATTTGAAGAGTTGGCGAAATAGCCTCAGCGTTAGCACCTGCCGGAACACGAGTCAGAATCAGTTCCGGCTTCTCAGTCTTCTCAACGGCGGCCTTGGCAACGACACTTTCCTAGATGATGACGACGACTAAAGTTGAACGACCAGGTTCCTTGATCGCAATCATCGGGGCTCGGTGATTGCGATTAATTTAAAAGTTCCAGACCGCGAAAGTCGTTTCGAGTGAATGGCGGACAAAAAGTTTGCAGCCTACTGTCACTTTGAAATGAAGTACTGCAAGTTCAGCGAAATGTACTTCTAACTGCTTGAGCGCAGCGAGCACACAACAGGCCGCATGGCTGTGATGGTCAAGAGGTTTTGCGTCGATCAGCGTGGAATTTCATCGAGGAATCTTAAGGCGAATCAGCTGGCCTGAGTGCGCCTCGTCGCTTGGCGATTCTTTGTTGTCAGCCCCTAAGCAAGTTACCAGCAGCGTTGATTCATTCTGAAACGTCATCGCGGTAGCGCGGCGGACATCGGCAATCTTATTCACTTCGAAACTTTCGCCGACCAATCGAATGCGGTAGATCCCACCACTTTCATGATCAGACCAGCTAAAGTCCCCGACAAACAAATCGTCCGTTTCAGGCTGGAACGCCATCGCGGTGATATCACGCAATTCGGGCTTGATAGACCGGACGAGTTGGCCAGATGCGATGTCGTAAAACGCCACTTGCGCGTCAGGTCGCTCCATCAGTTCTCCAATTTCAGGGATCCTGATCTCATGCGGA
>JAGQPC010000838.1 GCA_020426925.1 Planctomycetales bacterium
TGGTCGTCGTAGAAATTCATTCCGCGAGCGGTGTCAAAGAAATCCTCAACGGCCTGAGCGTCCACGTTGAAGTCGTTCGTTAGCAGACGAGTAAAGTCTTTACGGTTGAACGTCGTCGTCAGGGAGAACATTGGGTTGTCAAATCGAATGTTCTCCAGCTGGACAATGTTATTCGCGATCTCTGCCGACCAATAGCGTTTGCAACTTTTGATCATTCCGACAGGGAACCCGTGTAACGAAATGTCAAAGACGTGTCCGCCGGGACGCTTGAACCAGGTAGCCATTCCGCCCAGCTTGTAATGCTGCTCGAGTAGCAGCACGCTACGACCTTGTCGCGCAAGCACATTCGCAGTGGTCAGCCCGGCCAAGCCGCTGCCGATGACGATGCCGTCGTATTCCGATTTTGCACCCTTGAGAAAGTCCTTGGGCATCCGCCAAGCCTCTTCGATATCTATTCCCGAGCTGCCCGCAACGCTTCTGGATGTAAAATTGGCGTCGGTCTGTATGACGCAAGTGTTGCCAACTGGACGTTGCTCAATTTACGATCAGCGAAGGCAATGCTGATTTGCCATCGAAATCCCGCTAATTAACGTTCCTATGATACCGACAAAACCTTGATCTGTCCCGCACACGAACAGATTGTCGATCGGCGTGGTTCCGTCAAGCTGTTTCTTCGGCGCACCGTACACCGCACCATTATCGTGCCACGTGTAGCGGCGAATCGTGTTCGGGGTAAACATGTCATAGTCGATGATATGCCCGCGAAAATCTGGCATGAACCGAACAGCAGATTCGATCGTGCGATCGTACCACTTGATTTTTTCTAGCTCGTATTGCTCTTGCGGAAGCTGTGCCCATTTTTCGGAATTGGCAATCGTGGTAATTCGTACGACTCCGTCCGGCAGTTCCTCTTTGTCGCCGTCAAATCCTCCGTACACGAAGTTGTTCGGCGAACAGATAACTCCCGTGCGAGGGTCACAAAGATCTTCACTGCGTTTCCAATGGAATTTTTCAGAATCGTTGTAAAAAACGATCGTGCGATCGTGATCGAGTGATTGTGGCTTTGTGTCCAGGACGGCGATTGATTCAGTGAACGACATCCGGCCGGCCTCTGCGTCGGAAAGCCGATCAATGTTGTCGCACAAACGCATCGTCTCGATCCAACCGGCCGACGACAGGATTCGCTTGCCTTGAATTTCCGTCCCGTCGTCCAGCACAACGCCGGACGCGTGGCCGTCCTCAACGTGGATCTTCGAAACGCCGGCTCGAAGTTTCAGCTGACCACCAAGTTCACGAAATCGCCGAACCAGATTCTTCAGGATCAGTCTTACACCAGCAAACGGCCTCGCAAGTCCTTCCATAAAGATGCTGCGAAACATGATGCAGAACTGGCCAAAATCCATGTCCTCTTCGCGAGCGTTCCCGTACCACATCAATGGACAAAACAGCATTTCGACCAGCAGCGGGTCAGTAATGGTTTCGCCGACGATCTGTCGGGCAGAAAGATCAAAAGTGTCCTGATCCAAATCGTCGTAGTCGACTATTTTTCGCAACAGAGCGTTGAATTTGGAAACCTGTTCAGGAAAGGCTTTTGAGATTTCAGAATGGAGCAGATCGATCCCGTTACCAAACTTCAATTCGACGTCGGGGAACGCGATGGAAGAACCTATCTGCGGCGACAACGCGAAATCGTCCCAGCGAAATCTCAGCTGGCGAAGCATCCGGGCGAGCGGCCCTTTCTTCGTCCCCTTCGGCGTAAAATTTGTGATCGCGTGAAGTCCGACGTCATAGTCTCGGCCTCGCAACCGATAAAACGAATTCAAACCACCGATCGTATAATGTCGTTCTAAAATGCAAACCGATTGATCGAAATAGGCAAGTCGGATCCCGGCCGCCAAGCCAGACATTCCAGCGCCAATTATGATCGTGTCGTACATCGCTTGCGTTATTACCGAAGAACTGTCAAAAGACCAGGCAGTTGTGAAAACCAGTATCAATGACGCCAGGATAACTGCTTTAGTGGCACCGTGGCAATGAGCCAAAGAACCCAAACTACACCATGACAAACTCGCCCAAATACGCGACGGAGAATCCACGCAAAGCTGCACTCGGGCTGGCGATCGTGGATGGATTGTGTGGTTTTCTCGGCGCGAGCGGCACGTCAAAGTCGCTATTCATGACTTTTTTCAGTGTTCTTCCAATCGTCGGCTCAACGATCGTTGTGACCGCAGCATGGTCGGCCCTCGGGGTCGGCAACGTCACGCGGCGATTGATACTCTCGCATTGGTTGGCCGCGATCGTTCTTGTCGCTACTGGCGCTGGTTTGATCGTTGATGATGGCTTGCCAGTCCGACACGACGATTTGCTTTACTTCGCAATGCATGCGATCTGCTTGTATCCGTCGGTATCCGTAAGTTCGCAGTTTGTTTTTTGGTCGTTAAGGGCGGCCTTTGGTTTTCAGCTTCAAACGGCTATTACCGGTTTTCAGCCGGCATTGATTCTGCGCGACTTTTTCGCGATCACCACGCTCGTCGCGATTGCCGGTGCAGGTTTGAAGGCGAGCCAGCTATTACAGCATCAAGATTGGGCAGGTTTAAACGTACCACAGAATATCAAGCAGAATTGGGACGAACAGATTCTTGTCATGTTCGCCACGACTTGCGGGCATACATTTGCTGGGACGTTGTCCACCCTTCCGGTGTTCTTTCTTGCAATGACACCGGTAAACAGATTTCGCCCCGCGTTGGTGGCCGTCGGCTTGATTGGGCTCCCTATATTCTTGTGCAGTGGTTGTGCCGCTGCTGATCGCACGAGAGGCAGGGTTGCGGCTGGCAGGCCATTGTTGAGAAAGCGGAGATAGGCGAGCTTACAGTGCTTCATTCACGTGCGTTTTTGTGGGCGTGATCGACACACGCAGGCAAAAACCCGTTGTGCCTCGGCTGCGTTCCGCATTGGCACTAGCTGCTTTAATTGACGACAGATGGTGCTCCTAATCTAAGCACCTTGCGCCTTACTTTGAATATAAGTCGTCATCGATGCTGCAAAATGCTCTACATCTAGAGGGAAAACGAGCAATCAGAGTTTGGCCCGCGATTCGCGTTGTTCCATAGCAGATGGATTCGCTGTCATGGAGATTAGAATATGCCTCAAATCAACAGGATTTCGGAGCTGTGCGCGACAACCGACCTCGGGCAGATGGATAAGGACGAGCTTCTGGCCGCTGTCAGAACTCTCGAGTTAACCTACCGCAACAAGATACCGACGCTCACGAGAGACCATCGACGATACCTCAGTCGCGAAGAATTGGAAGTCGTTTTTACGCTCGCACAGCGGCTTGTTAGGAATCGAATTGATGTCCCAAAGGCCGGGAAGCGCGCAGAGAAACTGATCAGCGTTCCCAGTCAGCGTTGCTAACTTCGCACGCTAAGACACTTCTATACCCACCGTTGTTGACGAGACAGTAAGTCATCGCCGCGCATTTTGATTTCAACGCAGTTCCGAAACTAACAGGCAAGGGCCTTTCCTTGGATTCGCTCGTGCTCCTGTTCCAAGACTGGATTTGAAAGAGGTTTCCACGGCCAGCGTCATCGCGATCATCTTCCAGCGAACTCTCGACGAATACAGGAAGCACACGAAAGTATCGTCCAAGTAGAAAGAAAACAAATGTCAGTACGTGAGCCACTCGACACGCATCAAAAGGCGCTGAATATCAACCTTGACCCGCGCCGGTACGGCACATTTGCAGAAATCGGCGCTGGCCAAGAAGTTGTTCGTTGGTTCTTTCGTGTGGGTGCTGGAGCAGGCACGATCGCAAAAAGCATGTCCGCATATGACATGCAAGTCAGCGACGCAATTTATGGGCAAGCCGCTCGATACGTCTGTCGAGAGCGACTCCAGGCGATGCTCGACTACGAACATGGTCTTAATTTAGACCGCCTTCAGGATGTGCGCGGTGATGTCAGCACTTTTTTTGCATTTGCCGATACCGTGACGGCCCGCAGCTTCCAAGGAGGGAATGAATGCCACGGGTGGATGGGAATCAAGTTTCAAGCTCATCCAAGAGACGAAGATAGCCAGATCATTATCCATGTTCGCATGCTGGATGGAGAGGCCGCGTTGCAGCAGGAGGCGTTGGGCATCGTGGGTGTAAATTTGGTTTACGGTGCTTTCACGATAAACCACGAACCGGAAGAGCTAATCAAATCGCTACTCGATGGACTGTCAACTTCACGCGTTGAAATCGACATGATCGAATTCAGTGGAATTGCATTTCGGCATGTTGACAACCGACTAATGAGTCTGAAGTTAGTTGAGCTTGGCCTTAGCGGCGCTGCAATGTTTGCGGCTGATGGCGAAGTCTTGCAACCATCGGAGTTTTTTCGAAAACGCCCCATTCTTGTCGAGCGTGGAAGCTTTCGCCCGGTCTGCAATGTGAATCTAGACATGCTGCGGTGCGCCCACGAGAAATTCGCAGAGCTGCCTGACGTTGCAGAAAAAGAAATTGTGCAGGTTATGGAAATAACCATGAACAACCTCAAGGCAGACGGCGAGATCGATCATAGAGATTTTCTTGCCCGAGCAGATGTCGTTGCAGCTTGTGGACTGACCGTCTTGATCTCTGACTACTTTGAATACTATCGTCTGGCAGCCTACTTATCCGGATACACGACGGAGAGAATCGCGATCGTCATGGGAACGGGTAGTCTCCGAGAACTGTTCGACGAAAAGTACTACACCGATCTACAGGGAGGCATCTTGGAATCCTTCGGTCGGCTATTCAAAAACGACCTGAAGCTCTATTGCTATCCCTTGCTCGAAAAAGAAACTGCCGAGATTGCTACGTGCGATAACTTGCGACTCAAACCGGAGCTCCAAAAACTCTATGGCTATCTACTGGATCATGGCGGCATCAATTGCCTCGACAACTACGATCCGGATTGCTTGGGCATCTTCTCACGTGAAATCCTCAAGAAGATAAAAGCGAAAGATACGACGTGGGAAACTATGGTGCCCCAGTCTGTCGCCGGCGTCATTAAGGAACGAAAGTACTTCGACTATCATGCTGCGAGCGCGTAGCGCCGACTGGTTTTGCCTTTTCGCAGTATTGGCAGCGTTACTAGCTAGGCATCACTTAGAGAAGCGAGACAGCGGCGGTCGCGCCGCTGTCGAGAAGAATAGTCTGTCGATGATTCGGCCGATTATCGGCGACGGCGAGTAAGAATGCCGAGCAACCCAAGCAAGATCAACGATAGCCCGCTTGGCTCCGGAACGACTTCCAAAGTAAGACCGTTCAAGATCGGGTTGTTGTCTCCTGCGTCGATGTTAACGCC
This sequence comes from Planctomycetales bacterium, assembly GCA_020426925.1. Taxonomy (GTDB): domain Bacteria; phylum Planctomycetota; class Planctomycetia; order Pirellulales; family Pirellulaceae; genus JAGQPC01. Next base: position 5,331 of record JAGQPC010000838.1, read on the forward strand.
GCCGAGATTAATGTTCAGCACGTCGTCGCTGGCCGTAAATGAATGCGAGTAGACGACACCCATCGCGCCATTGTTAATGCCGCCTTGGGTTCGCTGAATGTTGAAGTTATCCACTCCAACTTCACCTTCGATCGAGATGTCGAAGCCTCGATCGCAGCACGATTCGGCAAACAGCAATTGGAGTTTGTATTCCTGCCCCGCTTCAACGTTTAAATCGATGTCCAAACCTGGCGGCTGGTTCCAGCGAATCGAAGTCATCACGGCTTCTAGATTGTCATCGTCAGCCGTGTCTCCATATTCACCATCCGGGTGCCACTCAAGAATCTCGTTGGCATCAGTGATAGACGCACCAGCGCTCGAACCGCCTGCCATTCCGGCTTCGCTGCCATCGCTGAATGTGGCGGTGCCGACTACGTTGCCGCCAGGACCACCAACATTGATTGCATAGGCAAAGTTTCCGGCCAGATCCAATCCTTCGCCTGCGTCACCACCGGTGAACGTAGCAATTTCACCAAAGTTGACGGTTGCCATTGGCGGAGGAGGGGGCCATGCGGGTGAGTCGTACTTTGAATAAAGGAAGTTCCGAACGTCCGTCAATTCGGTGTCGGAGAGGACTCGGTTGTAAACAACGACCTCGGCGATATCCGCGTCACTGTACTCAGCAAATCCTCCGCCTCCAACCAAACCAAGCTGCCCGGGATTACCAACTGGACTTCCGTTGGTTGTCACGTCTACGTTGTTTACGAACAGCGTGCTGTCGCCAGCTGGAGTACCGGTCGTATCGGCAATAACAGTGTAATTAAACGGGGCCACTGGGTTGTCGCCAATAAAGCCGTCTGCGTACGACGAAACATTGCCAGACCACAGACCGTGCAACCAGTTTGCGCCGCCACGAGCTTGAAGAGTTCGACCTCGACTAATTCCGGTTGCATCTTGGTACTGGTTGACAACAAAAACGGTG
>JAGQPC010000839.1 GCA_020426925.1 Planctomycetales bacterium
AATTCGTGCCGTCTCCTTCCATGAATACAATACTTTCCCGTTCGCGACGACCGCGTATTGGCGTCTTGGTCTGTCGACAAAAATGTCGATGTTGGCTGTCGGCGAATCCCCTAGCGTGAATGTCGATGAACTTTGATCCGGGTTCACACCTCCGGCAAAAAACACGTTGTTGTTCGCAAACATCTGGCCAGTAAGTCCACTCGACCGAAGATAACCACGGCCGGTGAGCGCCTTGCCAGCACGCGTTAGCGTAACTTCGCCGTAGAAGTCACGCCCGCGCTTTTCTTCGGCTTCCATCATTTCGGTTGTGTAACCAACATTGGGATCCATTCGCCGCACTGCCTCATGAGCTTCATCTGCACCGAACCCAACGAATAAGGAGCAATCGCCTGTCCATTCCGCATCAAAGCTAATACAGGCCCGTTCAGGAAGGTCAACGTTTCTCGCCAAGAAAATCGACTGCTTGAATTCCAGGACACCGTCAGAAAGTGAAAACGCCCCGCTGTTTTGATTGCTGGCATGCCAGATTTCATCGTCATTGATACCACGATAGACATAACTATCGTTCGGTCGGCGACGAATGCCTTTGAATGTTTCGCGCGGCACAACAGCTTGCGAGCCGTCGGCAAACTGGACATGGATTGACTCTGAATCGATCGACATAAGGCGACACGGAATCGTGTCACCGTTAATGAGGTGCAGTTGATCCGTGAGCGTAGCGTCAATCGCCGACGCAGCGACGGAGTCAAATGACACTTTTGCCTGAGCGGCCAAATTCAACGTAACAGGTACATTGCTACTAACCGGCTGCCACTTGATTTGGCCGTTCGCATCGCCTGGAACAACTCGGCCGTGAATTCGATTACTCGTGATTTCGATGAGTCCTGCCGAATGGTTGGCGGATGCAGAGTTCGAGTCGCTTGTTTCCGAGCATTGCACGCGTCCGACATTCGCCCACCCGGCGAGCAGTGGCGATTCAACATTGTCCACCTGCAGGATCAAACCTTCGGTCGCCGTTTTCACGTACTTGCCGCTGATCACGGAGCCATCGCGATAATCGATCCGCATGTTTCCAGCGGTGCGCGGCTTGGCTTCCTGGTCACGCTGCTGTGAAAATACGACTTGGTCCAATTCGGAAAGCGAAACGGATTGAGATTGAGCATCACCGGTTTGAATGGTCAGATTGCCTCCGCTGATCGATTTGACCGTTCCTTGAAACTGTTTTCCGTCAGCAAGTTGAACTACGTGTTGATCGGACGGAGCCAGCGGCGTCGACCGACCGTTCCACGACTTGACTCGACATTGATGTACCGTCAGTTCCTGTCCATTGTTTCTGAGCAAAACACCTCGATTGGATTTGATCGCTTCGTTGTCAACAAGCTCACCCAACAGCGTTGATTGCGAATAAACTGCAAACCGGCCGCTATCCGGGTCAAGGAACATCTGCAGGCGGACGGTGCCATCCGAGCTTTCTGGAGTCTTTAGCTCAACGTGCTTCAATTCGGACGATGCTTGACGATGTGCGACAAGCCGGTCGCCCCACGTTTCAACTGAAAACCCGCTTCGCAGCGACTGAGTGGAGTTGGCCACACCAATCGCGACCAAGAAGTCCGGACGACGATTTTTGGCCGATACGACAAGCTCCAACTGGATTGGACCAGAGTGCGTGGACTGCATGAAGAGATTCGCGCCAGCAGCGGTCGTCGACAGGCGGCCGAGCGTCGATTCCCATTCGTCGGTGCTGCGTTTCTTTCCAATGGAAGACGCGTTTTGAAACCCCTGCACGAAATCGAACAGTACGGACAGGTCCGACGTGAATCCATCAATTCGCTCGACAACGCTGGTCTTGATTCGGAAGTCGCTATGCCGCGAGCTGGTCAATGCTACCCAGTTTTCATCAAGCGAAACAATGTCTCCGTAAAATACATTGCCATCAAGCGTTTGAACGCGAGGTCCCAGGTCGAGTTTCTCTTTCGCGCTCGCGGGCGTCGTCGGGCTGCGTGGCTTTGAGAATAGCTTCGACAACTGATTCAACGCACCGACGACCGGATTGGCTGGAGCACTCCTTGTTCGCACGTTGTTTGCGTTGTCAGGCTGCGGTCTGGCAATCTGCCCGAACACGACGCGGTCGACACCACCGATTTCGAATGTCGCGGGTTCATTGAACAGTTTAGTGCTCCAGCGAATTTGACCAGCACTGTCGTGCGAAACGAAGTTTCCGA
>JAGQPC010000840.1 GCA_020426925.1 Planctomycetales bacterium
CTCGAACTTAGGACCGCGTCCCGTTGCGCCGACCGTGTCGACCGCGGTGATCTTCCATCGCAACATTTCACCTGGCTGGGCAACTCCCGCAGGAATCGTCGCTGAGTAAATTCCGTCATTCGCGATCGCGTCGCCGCGGCTGCCATCGTCCGCCATCGCGATTGTGACCTCGTCGCCGAACATAACGCGATAGGCCAGCTCGACACTTGCGACATCTTCAAGCGTGCGAACGATTTCCGCCGTCACAAGCAGCTCGTCGGCTGCGGTCGGCTGAGATGGCGTGTGTTCAACATCATCGACGACCGGTCCCAACTTTTCTGATGTTGGGTGGTTTTGCTCATTGGGTGTCGGGGTCGTAAGATAGCCAACGTTGTCTCGCTCCACGGAAACTACGGCCGCCTCAACTTCGGGAACAAACAGCAGATCAGGATTGTCGGCCGACAGGTTTAGCACTTGAACCGCGAGCAAATTTTCACCGCGCAGAAGGAGATCACGCTCACTGGAAATGTCGAACACTTCGAACTGTTCTGACAAACTGTCGAAGCGAACGTCGACGGCAGTGGCGTCGTATGACAACGCCACATCAGATTCTCCAGGCGCATTCACTCGCAGAATTTCGGCACCGTTTAGATACGCCACAAACGCATCGTCGTATTGTGCCTTCAACAGCAGCTGATTAAACGCGAGCGGATCGTCGACCTGAAACGACATGCGAGTGAAAACAGACGTGCCGACGTTGAGCAATTCAGCTTGCACGTCGGTTTTGATGAAGTCGGCGAATTGCGGGCCGTCAGCTACCTGGTGATTGACGAGCGACGCGATTTCGTCTGCCGAAAGGGCACGGTCAAATAATGCGACTTCATCGATCTGGCCGTTGAAATTTCCGCCGCTCGAGCTGAACACGCTGCCGCCAATGTTGAAATTTCGGCTTGAAGTTCCATAATCCGTTTCTACCAGCGTTCCACCTTCGCCGGCAAGTTGCCCGTCGATATAGATCTTAAGCCCTGCTCCGGTTCCCACCGCAGCGACGTGATGCCACTCATCTTGAGGAAACGGGTAATCGACATCGAGCCGCCCTCCAGCACGTGTCCCGAGACGCAGAGTTTCTGAATTTCGAAAACCGAATTCCGCGACGACGTCCTGGCCGAATAAGCTGTGGTTAGTTCCTTCCAACGTCCCCGGTTTGACGAAGCCTGCCATGGTAAACTGCGCGACGTTGTTTAATAGCGATTGGTCGGTCGACACTTGATCGTCAGTTCCGTCAAACGTTGCTGCTGAATTCGTGTCGCCCAAACCGAACGTCGGCTGAACAGAGGTTGGGCCTACAACGTCAAGCACGATGTCGCCGGAAACCGTGCCATTCAAATCTGGCCCGCCGCTACCCGTGTTGGCGATCAAGGCGCCACTTGATTCTTCGAATCGCCAATAGCCTGTGGGCCTGAGCGCCAAGACGGATTCGACGTAAGGATCGGTTTCGCGGACTCCAGTATCAAAACCGATTCCGTTTGGCCCGGCCGACCAACTCCCATCGTCGAACTCAGGCCGATACCATTGCTCGTGCAACGAATCGTCCGACGGAACGAAATATCTCGTCTCTGCCCCAACAGCAAGCAGAGTAGTTGAATCGACTTTCGTCCCCAAACCGTACGAAATGTCCGCGACCTGAGCGGGGAAGTCGGGACGGAATTCTTGAACAACGTTCCCGTCGGTGCCAACAAGCGCCAGGTACTCACCACCTCTGCTGAGTCGGAAGTTTGTGTGCAGTTCGCTTTCGGGATCATCACGGTCCTTGGACGACGCAAACACCGTCAAGTATTCGTTTGCGTCCAGCGACACATTTGGAATTCGCCACTTCGTCAGGTTATCGACATCGTCGGTCAGCCAGTAACCGTCCAAGTTCACAGGTTCATCACCAGCGTTCACCAGTTCCAACCAATCGCTGAAGTCGCCGTCTTGGTCGGCGATTGTCGAGCCGTTGACCGCCATGAACTCACTGATCATAGGAGCGGCGGTTAGAAGTCTTCGTGGCTCTAGATTCTCAAATTCGTTGCGACGGAAACGGGATACGGATTGGTTGAGATTGAAACGTTTTCGCACGCTGATACTCCTGCTCAAGCACTCAAGAACAATTCGTCGCCAGTTACGCAAAGACAAGGAACCGTCGTAGGTTCCTTGGCACGCGTGGTTATATCAGATGCAAAAGCGGTTTTTAACCGTTTTCTTTGCGGATCGAGCGAGGAAGATTGCGAAACTGCGCGCGACGCCAATATCACGAAAAGTCAATGCAATGGCGCGATGAACTTCGTATGCTAATGCTTGTATAAACTTGCCTCTCAACACCAAGAACATCGATTGGAGCCAACGATGTACACACAACACATTGGACGACGAGAGATTCTGCTCGCGCGAACAGTCTTTGCCGTGATTGTGGTACTCCTCACAGCTCCGAGCATTTCTGCTGCCCAAGAATGGGCAACGCTATCTGGGCGATTCTTGTATCCGCCAGAGTTGTCAGCAGACGCAAATGCTCGCAACGATAAAGAGCTCGTCGTGAATCCGAAAAATAACGGACTGGCGAACGTTGCCGTTTGGATGTATCGGCGCGGAAAAGATCTGAAACCGCTTCCGGACGAGCATCCAGATTACAAAGCTGCGATGGAGCATAAGAAGTCAATCGCCTTCGCAAACGGCAATATCAATTCTCAGATTTTCCTGTTGCGAACTGGACAGCCGCTGGAAGTGATCAACAATGACGCCGTCGCGTACGATCCAAGCTTTACTTTTCAAAATCTAAAGAACAAACCGATAAATCGACCGCTGCCACCCGGCGAACGATTTCAGGTCGAGCTGAAACATGCTGAGCCACTACCTGTGCTGATCCAGTGCGCCGTCCACCCACACTTGCATGGGCGATTACTCGTGATGGATCATCCTTACATGTCGTACACCGACAAAGACGGAAAATTCGAAATCAAGAACGTCCCACGCGGCGAATGGACGTTTCAGTTTTGGCATTCGAAAACCGGTTACGTTCGAAACGTCAAGCGCGGCACCAAGGAAGAACACTGGCATCGCGGTCGACTCAAGATTGATCTGACCGCAGACAAAGATCTCGGCGACATCGAAATCAGCCAATTCCGGTCGGCGATTTGAGTTGCGGTTTTAAAAAACAAAACAACCAAACCGTTTCATTCTGTTTTGCTCGCCGACTCACTTCGTTCAACAGCGACCGCGCAGACTTTGTATTCAGGGATTTTGGCGATTGGATCGAGCGCTTTGATGGTCAAGTTGTTGGCGTTGCCGTCGCCAGGAAAATGAAAGTTCGCAAACACGGTCCCTTCGCTGACTCGGTTCGTTACGCGAGCTCTTGCTCGCAACGTGCCTCGTCGCGATTTGACGCTAACCCATTCACCATCAGCAACATCAGCGCGATTGGCATCTTCTGGACTGATTTCAATTAGAGGATCTGGACAGACCGCCATGATGCCTGACGCGCGACGAGT
>JAGQPC010000841.1 GCA_020426925.1 Planctomycetales bacterium
GGACTTTCGCAGTGATCTTGATCTGCTTCGCCAAAGCATGCTCGCGAACCGTGGACGACGCGTTGTCGAGCAGTATGTGCAACCATGGATCGATTTGGCTGCCACATTCGGCTTTCATTTCGCGTCGCTGGACATTCGCCAAAATTCTGATTCTCATCGAGAATGTCTGCTGGAAGTTATCGCGTTGCAGACGGATGAAGAAGCTCCGCAAACTGATGCCGGGCTGGCACAATTCCTCGGACAGACCGCCGCCCCGAAGCAAATCGACGTTACCCGACTGTCCGACCAGTCTCGCGAAGTCTTCGATACCTTCGAACTGTTGACCGAACAGCACGAAGCGTGGGGAAAGCAGTCGATTGGCGGGTACATCATCAGCATGACGCACTCTTCCCTCGATGTTTTAACCGTGCTGTGGTTGTGGCGGACGGCATGGGTGCAACGTTATGGCGTCTCCCACAGTGCGCCGCATCTTCCAATCATTCCCCTATTCGAGACGATCAACGATCTTCACAACGCCGCGAGTATCCTCGAAGAACTTGTCAGCAATTCCGTCTACGAACAATACCTCACGAGCCATGGCCAGCGTCATCAGATTGTCATGGTCGGTTACTCAGATAGCACCAAGGACGGTGGCTATCTAACTGCGTGTTGGGAGTTGCATCAGGCACAGGAACGACTGGCTACGGTCGCCGAACAGCATCACATCCAATTAACCGTGTTTCACGGGCGCGGAGGCGCGTTGGGTCGAGGTGGTGGTCCCGCGGCTCGTGCGATTCGATCACTTCCCCAGAAATCTGTCGGCGGCCGGTTACGTGTCACCGAACAAGGTGAAGTTCTGTCTGAGCGATACGACGACCCAGTCATCGCTCACCGACATCTCGAACAGATTATAAACGCCACGCTGATGGTCAGTGCAACCGCCGGCAGAACACCCGACCCAGAGTGGATCAACGCGATGGAGTGTTTGTCAATCAAATCCCTCCGCAAGTATCGCGAACTGGTCGAACATCTCGGTTTCCTGAACTATTTTGACTGTGCGACGCCAATCAGCGAGATTGAGAGTTTGCCCATTGGGTCTCGTCCCGCTCGACGAGGCCAACGCAAGTCACTCAGCGACCTGCGTGCAATTCCGTGGACGTTTGCGTGGACTCAATCGCGTCACATCCTCCCAGCATGGTTTGGACTCGGAACTGCCGTCCGAAACTTCGTCGACGGTAACGACGAAAGCTGGTCCAATCTGCGAGCAATGTACTCACAGTGGCCGATGTTTCGAGCACTAATAGACAACGCTGAACTGGCTCTTGCCAAGGCCGACATGCAAATCGCAAGATCATACGCTTCGTTGGTCACGAGCGGAACGAGGAACGACGTTTGGAAGCTCATCTCGGATGAATTCGACAAGAGCCGAGGAGCAATTCTGATGATTAAAGAGAACAACGAGCTTCTCGCAGACATCGAATGGCTCCGAACATCTGTACTGACTCGAAATCCGTACGTGGATCCACTCAACCTTTCCCAAATAGGTCTCCTTGGTCGGCTACGAATGGATGGCGACAGTAGTGACGAAATCAGAGACCTTGTACGTCTTTCCATTCAAGGGATCGCTGCGGGTTTGCGGACCACTGGTTAGCCAAGCAGAAGAGCAGGAGCACCGGGCACGTCAACACTTGTTTGCAGAAGAGGAGCGAGACGTTGAATTCACTCAACCAACACGCTGACCACATTCCTCAATGGTCGCCACAGATTAGAAAGCACTTGTTAGCTTAAGTCGGCGGATCGTGTTGAATGCGTTCCATAAATTAATTTCGCTGCGCAGAAAGCGTGGGCAAGCCGACGTGTCTGTGGAAGTCAGTAGCGTCAAACAGGAACGACACCAGACAGCGAGCACTCGTGACACTCGTGCCGTGACATGCGCGCGTACGGCAGCTGCTGAGGTCGCAACCACCGAAGCGAGTTTGCTGAATTGTGAATGCTTAGGCTTCTTTCCGGATGCTCAGGCTTGATTTTGGATGTTGGCTTGTGGGGCTGGTAGAGATGCTGCAGGTGGGAGGGGCCGTCCGGAAAGAACGCGTTGGACGTGGCCTTGCTATGCGGATCGGTTGATGAGAGTGCAGAGCAATGAAGTGTGTCGGATCATTGATACGGCTTTGCTCGGTGATTCGAAATACCGAATCCGCACAAAACCACGCGGTACTACGTCCATCATTAAGAATGAACTCGGTCGCTGCCAGGGTCATGGTGCGCTGTCGGTGCTGTTGCCGGTAATCCTTGTAGCGAAAGGTGACTTGCTCATCGTCAATCAATAAAAGACGCTGGTTGGAGATGGCCACACGATGGGTATAGCGCGCCAGATGTTTCAGGACCTGTTCGACCTGTTCCGGTCCGTTCCAGGGAGGCTTGGCATAAACCACTCTTTTTCGTAAAGCGGAGAGAGCCACGACGTGAACGCGGAGAACGATTCTATTGTGGCGTTACGCTTTGAAATCGACAGACCAGCAGCGATTCAGAACCGCCAGTGACTCGAATGGCACTTAAAGCGTCGTAAGCCATTGCGATGTCTTGGTTAAGCTTTGCTGCGACAGGAGTGATTTCAGCTGGCGGGGTTTTGGCAAAAGAAAAAGAGCCTCGCTTGGCGAAGCTTCCAGAGCCAACCTTCACCCACGAATTCTCTTGACGAGGCATAAATAGATGCAAGCGCCGTCGGGATGACGGAAGGCGATATTATCGGGGTAGAGAATTCAGCGGTGGATTGTCCGGCGGCTGCGATGAACTGCCTGACACTGGATGAGTCCAATTGAGTAGGCAACTTCCGCAGCAGATCAGAGAGTTCGATGTTGATTTCGAGGATGGAATCAGCAAGTACTGCACCGCCGACGAGCGTTCCAACAATGATTGGACGAGAAGCTGTCATGATTCACCGTGACTACAAGACTTCATTTCAGCGTGTCCAGCGCAGAAATTCAACACAATTCGCCCTATGGCCAGATGTTCGGGCGGAGGGAGTCTTTGATCGCACGGCCCAGCGTTGTTATCGTATCCAGAGGCTGAAAAGCCGACGCTGTTTCCAGTGACGTCAAACCTTCGTGAATGCAGGAAGAAATATCGTGCGAATCTCAATGCTGCCTCTGATCGTGATTTTGCTGCTAAGCGGCATGACGAACGCTGAACTGCCGAATATCGTGTTTATCCTTGCTGACGATTTAGGGTATGGCGATGTTGGGTGCTACAACGAGCAATGCAAAGTCAAAACGCCCAACATTGATCAACTGGCGGCAGACGGGATGCGGTTTACTGATGCGCACAGTCCGTCGACCGTGTGCACTCCGACTCGCTACAGCGTGATGACGGGACGCATGGCGTTTCGGCTGAACTACCGTGGAGTCTTCACGGGCGCGGGCGGGCCGTGCTTGATCGAGGAGTCTCGATTGACGCTACCGGGAATGTTGAAGCAGCACGGCTATACAACGGCCTGCTTTGGTAAGTGGCACATTGGCCTAACGTTTTTTGATCGCGACGGGAACGCGATCAACCAAAACGGACTCGACGCCGTACGCCGCATCGATTATTCACGAGCGATTCCGGACTCGCCAATCCATCGAGGCTTCGACCACTTTTTCGGAACGGCGTGTTGTCCGACAACTGACTGGCTGTATGCGTGGATCGATGGAGATCGAATTCCGAACCCACCAACAGCAATCGTCGATCGGACGCCGCTGCCAAAACATGACTATTCGCATGACAATCGTCCAGGCATGATCGCGGACGATTTTGATCTGGAAGAAGTTGATCTAGTGTTTTTGGAAAAGAGCAAACAGTTTCTTCGGAGCCACGTTAAAGAATCACCGAACAAGCCTTTCTTTCTATTCCACAGCTGCCAGGCGGTTCACTTGCCTTCGTTTTCCGCAGACCGCTTCAAGGGCAAAACGGACGCTGGGCCCCACGGCGATTTTATTCATGAACTCGATTTCATCGTAGGCGATCTGATGAAGACGCTCGATGAGTTGGGCGTTGCGGATAGCACTCTGGTGATTTTTAGTAGCGACAACGGCCCCGAAGTTCCGACCGCGTTGGCAATGAGGAAGAACTACGACCACGACGGAGCGCGACCGTGGCGAGGACTAAAACGAGATAATTGGGAAGGTGGGCATCGAGTGCCAATGATCGCTCGGTGGCCCGGGAAGATTGCAGCATCAAGCGTGACTCAACAGACGGCGTGCCTGACCGACATCATGGCCACCTGCGCGTCGGTCGTCGGTGCGTCGCTGCCGAACGATGCGGCGGAAGATAGTTTTAATTTACTCCCTGTGCTGACGGGTGAAAAACCTGAAAACGAACCGGTGCGCGAATTTACTTTGCATCAAACGATCAGTTTGGCGTTGGCGATTCGACAAGGAAACTTGAAGTATCTCGATCACGTGGGCTCGGGCGGAAATCGATACGACAGCGGCCGATTGGCCGATCTGAATTTGCCCGATACGGCACCTGACGCAAGAGGACAACTTTACGATCTAGAAAACGACCCTTACGAAACCAAGAATCTCTATTTCGAGAAACCGGAAATCGTCGCGGATCTGAAATCGCAGCTGGATGAATTCGTTCAGTCGGGGCGAAGCGCGCCATTGCGCGATGCTGGTCAGAAACCGCTAATCGAGACGAAAGCTGCGTCACCGGATAAAAAACGTCCCAACATCGTCTACATCATGTCGGACGAATTGGCTTACTACGAAGTTGGCTATGCCGGAAATGAGCTTCTGCAAACTCCGCGGATCGATCAGATGGCTCGCGAAGGCCTGATTTTCACGAATGCTTTGGCGGGCGCACCGGTTTGTGCGCCACTTCGCGCGAGCCTGATGACTGGCAAGCACATGGGACATTGTTCGGTTCGCGCGAACGACGGTGGAACTCCGCTGCGGGCTGGCGAGCCAACCGTTCCGTCGATGCTTAAGTCGCTCGGCTATGCCACAGGCGGTTTCGGGAAATGGGGAGCGGGCGGCAGAGATTCAACTGGCGTTCCAGAACAGCACGGGTTCGATACGTTTTTTGGATATTACGATCAAGTGCATGCTCACTCGTTCTATCCCGCTTACTTGATTGAGAACAGCGCCGAGGTCGTCTTGCCGGGCAATGCGGGCGGTCGAAGCGGCGAAACCTATTCGCACTACGAAATCATGAAGCGAGGTCTGAACTTCATTCGAGAAAACAAAGATCGACCGTTCTTTTGTTATTTGCCGATCACGCCTCCGCACGGCATGTACGACATTCCCGATTCCGATCCGGCTTGGCAAATCTTCAAAGACAAACCTGGCTGGCCCGAAGATGCAAAACGATACGCCGCCATGGTCAAGATGGTCGATCGCAATGTCGGCGAAGTGCTCGATTTGTTGGAGGAACTCGAACTGGAAGAGAACACGATCGTCTTCTTTGCCGGTGACAACGGTGGCCAGGATCGGTTCCGTACGGCTGAGCGGCCTCGAGGTTTCTTTGGCCCAAACGTGAATCCGAAAACCGGAGTGGAGTTTCGCGGTGGCAAGGGAAACTTGTACGAAGGTGGTTTGCGAATTCCATCGATCGTGCGTTGGCCGGGCAAAATCAAATCAGGACAAACGAGCGATTTGATCTGGTATCACCCGGACATTTTTCCGACGCTGGCCGAGTTAGTCGATGGGCAAACTCCGGACGACGTGGATGGGATCAGCATTTTGCCGACGATCCTGGGCGAAGACGCGGCCGGTCACGCTCAAGCTGATCGAGAAATGCTGTATTGGGAATTCGGCAATCAAACGGCGGTGCGTTATGGTCGTTGGAAAGCGATTCGCCCCAGGGCAAATGCCCCGTGGGCGTTATACGACTTGGACGAAGATGTGAGCGAGACAACCGACGTCAGCTCACAGCACGCTGACATTTTAGAAAAAGTAAAAGTATTCGCCGCCGCATCGCACGTTCCGGCCAATCCCGGAACATACTCGAACCGCAGTCGCCATGAAAAAGATCGCCGAGCGAAATGGGGAACATCTGGGCCTCCCGTGTCGCGGACGAAAACGACGACCAAGTGGAATCAGAAAGGCTTGATTCCGCGAACACACTACTCAATCGTTCAAGTCAGCAGTGAAGCGTCGAACGCAGGCAAGCTTGCCAAAGCTACAATCGACGGTGATCCAGGAACTTGGTGGCACACCGATTGGTCGGTTGATCCCACAAAGCATCCCCATGAATTGGTGATCGATCTCGGCGCATCGCGAACCGTAACCGGCATTCGATATTTGGCTCGCCAAGACGGCAGCCAGAACGGCATGATCGCCGACTGCGATTTGCAGGTTCTGAAAGAGCTGAACGACAAAGGCACGGCAGAGAAGTTCTCTCACACGTTCAAAAAGAACAAGCGAATCCAAAACTTTCGTATTGAACCAACAGTCGGGCGCTATGTGCGAGTGTTACCCAAATCGGAAGTCAACAACAAGACTTGGGCATCGGTCGCGGAGCTGGGGGTAATTGGGAAATAGAAGCGTTTCCCTACCGCGCCGTCCAACCGCCGTCCACGGTCACCATGCTGCCGGTCATGTAGCTACCGGCTTCGCTGGCCAGCAAGATTGCGGCGCCTTGGATTTCCTTGAGTTCACCCCAGCGTTCCATCGCGACGGCGCCAACGATAAACTTCTTCGTTTGTTCATTGTCGGCAATGGGAATGTTCATGGGAGTAAGAAACGGACCGGGGCAAATCGCGTTGCATGTGATGCCTGTTTTTGCCAGCTCCAATCCTAATGCGCGGGTCATCTGAACGACTGCACCTTTGCTGGTGGCGTATGGTGTTCGGTCCGACAGGCCAACCAGCCCCAACGTGCTGGCGAGATTGAGGATTCGGCCGTATCCCGCGTTCTTCATGTGTGGAATCACGCAACGGCTCATGAGCCAAACTCCATCGACGTTGATCTTTTGGACTTCCTGGAATTGCTCAAGCGTTAGCTCTTCAATGGGGCCTCGAATGTTGATCCCAGCGTTATTGATCAGAATGTCGATCCGGCCAAATCGATTCATTGTTTCACTGACAACGCGTTCGCAGTCGTCTTGCGAAGTGACATCCGCTTCGAAAGCGATTCCTGGGTGGCCGAAATCGGCGGCGATCTGACCAGCTGACGCTTTTGCTTCATCGGCGTTGCGGCTGGTAATGACGACGCTTGCTCCAGCAGAAGCCAACCCGGCGGCCATCGCTTGCCCGAGCCCCTTGGAGCCTCCGGTAATAATCGCCACGCGATTACTCAAGTCGAACTGTTTAATTCCAGGCAACATGTTGTACGATCTCCGTCTGTTCGGTTGGCTTAATGCATTTCTGCCAGGTAGCGTTCGGCGTCAAGCGCCGCCATGCAGCCCGTACCTGCAGATGTGATCGCTTGACGATAGTAATCATCCGCGACGTCGCCGGCGGCAAAGACTCCGTCAACGCTGGTGTTCGTTCGGAACGCTTTGGTCCAGCGAATGTAGCCTTTGTCGTTCATGTCAAGTTTGCCGTTCAGGAACGCCGTGTTCGGAGTGTGTCCGATCGCGGCGAACATTCCGCCGATCTCTAGTTCGCGTTCCGCATCTTCGGTCGTGCTACCGAGTCGCAGTCCGGTGACCATGTTCCCGTCGCCCAGCACTTCTTTCACGACACTGTTCCAAACGATTTCAATCTTGTCATGATTGATCGCTCGTTGAGCCATAATTTTCGAAGCACGCAGTTCGTCGCGGCGATGGATCAAATAGACTTTCGGGCAACTGTCCAAGTTTGCGAGATAGGTCGCTTCTTCGACGGCCGAGTCTCCGCCACCAACGACGGCCAATTCTTTGCCGCGGAAGAACGGCAATGCTCCGTCACAGACGGCACAGGCACTGACGCCTTTATTC
>JAGQPC010000842.1 GCA_020426925.1 Planctomycetales bacterium
CACGGTACAGTTGCATGCAGCGATTTGCCGAGCGATGAGACATTTTTGTACTGGCATCTAGCCAAGGTGTAAATTTGCCGTGCCCCACAATACTCTTGACGGCAGTAAGCCGCTTGCCAAGTCGAACCTTCAACTGCAATTCCATTTGCTTCCGGTCTCGAAAATGCGAAAGTAACGTGCGTTCTTCGTTGACTGTATCAATCAAGCGATCATAGTCCGTGTTGATTTCCCGCGTTAGTTTGTCGAGTTTGTCAGACATAGCGTGTCCTCCGTGGGGTAGGGTTGGAAGGTTGTTGGCTACGTGCCGGGGTAGGGAAGTAGTCGGCGTTCTTCTCCTTTTTCAAACGACACCAGGGACAGAACTTGAGTGAATTGCCGTACCAATGTTGAGGGCGACTCGGACATTGAATCAAGTTAGACCGAAATTGATTTAGCGCATCGGCCCATTCACGAGCCGTTGGCCGTACTTCTGGCTTCTCATGGCCGTCCCAGAAGGATCTTCCCAAAAGTGAATTAATCATGTCTGAGAGCAGGTCGGTGGGGACGGCGTAGTGTGGCTCGACTATGTAGTCTTGGCTTCGTTTCCAGAACCTAAATCGAGGCGCTGAGTCACAGTACGGTCGAGCGAGCAGGTTGGATTCAATCCGCTGCCCCATATGTGGCGGCAGTCCACTCCCCATCCACTTCCCATCATAAGGCGAACACGCAAGCATTAGTTGGTGCAGCATCACGGCTAGCCCGAAAAGGTCAGCAGACGGCAATTGTTCGATATCGGCTAGGTTGACGTTGCGTTGTTCGGGTGCTCCGTAATCATCGGTGATGACCCGACATGGATAAATCGTCCCATCGGCCGCAGTGATTTGGGCTCCGTCTAGATCGATCAGTGAAACCAGCGATGAATTATTCTTGACCAGCACGTTGTCAGCATTGAAGTCACAAAGCACTATCCGCTTCGTGGCGTGGATTTCATCGACAAGCGTGGCCAGATTCGCTGCAACGCTTACGAGATTCTTAAACGTTACTGTTGGGAATTCGTCAATTCGGGAATGAGCGTTTAGCAATACGCTGAGCGGCTTGGCATCTCCAAGCCACGGCATTGTATGCCCTACGGCTACACCTGATGGATCAAGGAGAATATCAGACGGCCAAGCAACGTCGCGGTGTTGTCCAAGTTTGCGACAAGGTCGCATCGCGA
This sequence comes from Planctomycetales bacterium, assembly GCA_020426925.1. Taxonomy (GTDB): domain Bacteria; phylum Planctomycetota; class Planctomycetia; order Pirellulales; family Pirellulaceae; genus JAGQPC01. The sequence continues at coordinate 1,196 of JAGQPC010000842.1, forward strand.
GCAGTTCTTGAACTTTTTCCGTTCGTTCAGCCGATGGCTTGTGATAGATCTTAGCAATGAACGAGTGATTACCAATAAGTCGATAGATAGCGCCTTCGCCGCGCGAGACGATCGCGTTTTCATCGATTTGCACATCGACGCCACTGATTTGTTCACGAAGCCACATTGCTAGTCCTCCACCGTGGCGACGACGCAAGAAACGTCATCTCCTAGAAGTTGAACGCCATCGCTGTTGAGCAGGTTCTTGATACGTTCCCTGCACGCATCAGTGGGAAGTTCCGTTGACCAACGGAAAACTGGACGGAAAAAACCCTCGAAGGGCTTGCCGCCTAGAATTGCGGCGGGCTCAATGCCATCGCTGAATGACATGATATTCCGGACAGGCAACACGCAACGTTTGAACCCGATAGGTGCATTCGGCGTCAAGAATTGTGTGTAATTTGCAAATCTCGAATCGAAAGCGGCACCTGCGGATATAAGCTCGCTGTTTCTGGTTTCTACAACCACCGCACCGTCTCCACATTGAGCCGTGACTACTGTGCCTGCAGTGGCTGCGGTTACGATCAAGGTTGTAGCGAAACGATCGACGGGAATCGCCATGCCGTTTGCCACTGTTTCGAGATCAGTTTGAGTCCTGTCCATGACAGCTTTCAAAGCTGGTTTCCATTCGGATGCGGAGCGAATTGTTTCTGGATTAATGAACTGCCGAGCGTGGTGAATCGCTGCGAATACCGCAATCGCCGATGCGCGATGGCTCTCGACGTATTGCTTGGAACCGGCTCCGTCAGCGACAACCATCACGACATGCTCACCGTAATTTGAAATGTGCGCAAAGTCCTCGCACGGCGCACCAGCCTCGCGGTGCGCCATGCTCGGAACAATTTCGCAAACCGTTTTAAATGCCATCGTTAGGCTCCAAACGACTCGCCTTTTTGGCCGCGCGATGACGCGACTATTGACATGGAAACAAATTGGACAAACTCACGATATGACGAGGGCATCCTAGAAACGTTAGGGAAACCGAGTTGCGTCAATCGCTGCTTGTCTGCATCACAGACGGTAAAAGCATGGAAAAAGAGATTTCCAGACTGCACGGCACTGCAAACTCGTTGTGCAACTTTTCGGACAAAGGCTTCGTCCTCCGTTGGCTGCCCATCGGTAAACAAGAAAATACTTGCCACGTTATATGGGCGTCCCTCGTCGTTCAGTTCGATCAGTCTAGCGTCGGTTTCGTCCAAAGCCTGATCGACCGCCGAACCTAGAGGCGTACCGCCGTTTGGAGACAGGTCAGGCGTTTGCACCTCGTCAATCCCGTTAAAGCCTGTCGACTTAACGTTGCCACCAAAGGTAACCACGTTCATTCGAACCGAGTTGCTCGCAACTTTGTCGTTTCGAACAACTTCGAAGATTTCGGCAACGGCTTTTTGAACCATTTCGTATCTGGGCAAATCGTCGTCATCGCCGATCTCTACCATGGACATTGACTTGTCCAAAACGATGGCGACGTCACTCTCCTTCCTTGAAGAGGCGAAAATCGGAACGTCGTCGTTAAGCGTTCCACGTGGTCTTCGATTCCGCTTTGTTGTCGTACGGGGCATTTTGATACCTCCAGAGCTAGAACTTCGAATGCCAAACCTGATGGCTGGCGTCAAACAATACAGTGACATCAAGATCACCGACACGAACACGAACAGCTTGTCGGATGTTCTCCGTGAGCAGTGCGCGTTCTTGTGTTATTAAGAGTTCCCCCCGACGAAGAGTCCGGCAAGAAATCGGGGGCATGGGTTCCCCAGGTTCATATGACAGTCGCAGCGTCCTGGTGTTGCCGTCCACGGACCGGACGTCTACGCCGTCAACAAAAGCTAAGGTCCCATCGGGCAAGAAACCAACACAATCATCGAGCAATATCATGGACCGGCACATACGTTCCTCCTTGTTGCTTGAACAGACAAATAAACAGAGACTACGGCGTACGAAAGGCCCCAGCGGGCGCAAACGGTATAGGGCGGCGTCTATAGGATGGCTGTGGCGAAACGATTATTTCACCGACGGTCGTTGGCTCGCGCACATGAACCACTTTTTTCGATGCGGCCACAACGTCGTTCATCTGTGACTTGAATGCATCAATTGCGGACGACAAATCACTGAGCTTTTCGTCTTGTTTGGCAATCGCTGTTTCGAGCGTCCTTGTCGCTTCGGCACTTTTCGAATTTGCAGATTCCACGCATTCGACCAATTCATGACTCTGTTTCGCCAACGAGTCGATGTGTGCTATGCAGTCGTCTACTGTCCAGTCCGTATGATCATCAAGCGTTAACTGGTAGTGAACGTAGAATTGAACTAGGCGGTGCTTGATATCCGTAGCAAACTCCTGCGACTCTTTCCGTGCTGTTTCGATGTCGGACGTGATCACGTTCAATTGAGTCTGTTGTTTTTCAATCGTCGTGACGATTTCGTGGTTGTTGACCTGAATCATTTCTGACTGACGATTGGCAAGCCAAGTGGCAAGGCCTACGTGGCTCGCAACTAGCGCTACGGCAACAACAAAACGAACATCAACAAGAACACACCACATAAATCTGGCAATAGCGGCAGAGATTCCCGCCGTCGCTGTACCTACCTGATGCATCAGTCGGCCCAAAAAGCGAACAAGCTTTGAGAGCCAACGCAACTTGGTTCGGTGTTTCCAATTCATGACTTCTCGCTCCTTTACACAACTTCCAGACTCGTCCGCTACGCAAGGATCAATTCGACACGGAATAGCACATACAGGTCGATAAGCTGGTCAAGGACAAGATAGAGCTCGGCCTGCTCTGGGTATTCGCTTGCGGCAGCTTTCAAGGCATCTTGAGCTGCACGCAGATTCACAAGGCACTCATCTGAAAATGTGTAACGGTGATTCGTTGATTGAGGAACAGCGTCACTTCGAAGGCGAGCGTACGCATTGACTTTTTGAAACGAGATTGCTGCTTGCAGAACTCCCTGCAGGAATTGCGAATCAACATCGTCGATTTGCACATCGGCTGTCGACTGGTCCGTGCGTCCCTTGAGCAAAGAATTGGACATGGTTGGCTCCTTCTAAAGGCGAGTTGGGTAAAGTTGTCTTTCACCATTAATACGAAGGACGTTACACCTGTTTTTTTGACTAAGATCGCCAAGTCATGAGATACTGCCCGCTCACCATTGGACAAACACGTATGCATGAAGACCGACGCAATCAAAAGAAAGTTGACTTGGACGGTCAGCTACCGAGCGAAGAAGACATTGATGAACTATGGATGGACCGAATGGAAAAATGGCTCCAAAGCTTCTCAAAGCACTTGACCAAGGAACAAAAGCGAGAGTTGTGGCTTCAGCGAGATTTGGAATACATCGAGCGTCATCCCGAAGAGTTCGCAGCGGAACTGATGCGGATTTCGGAGCAGCTCGACAAAGAAAACAAGGAAAAATAGTTGCTGTAGAGCTTCGTTTGCGTTACGCTCGGTGAACAGGCAGTGCTTACCGGCGTAGGGGTGACCGAGCAATGAATGCAAGCGATGCAACTGACGAAGAACTTCTCGCGTTGTTGAAAGACGGCAACCTAGACGCATTGGACGAAATCAGCCAGAGATTTCGCAATCATCTCATCAATGCTCTGTATTTCCGATTCTCGCATAGTCTAGATTGGCACGACTGTGAAGACCTTGTTTCAGGTTTGTTCGAATCACTTCCTCGCAGAGTGGCTTCGTTTGAGCACCGCCAAAACAGCTCGGCGAAGAGTTGGCTCATCCGCTGCCTGAGCAACTTGGCAGTTGACCGCCTGCGCACGCTCACTCGCAATAATTTGCTCGTATCGAGCGAAATCACAAGCCATGCTGAGTCGCGTTCGTTCGAATCGCCTGACGAAGACTCTCGCAGTGACGATTGCGACAATTCAGATTCTCTCGGTGAACGAATCATTGCAGGCGTCAGCAACGAGCGTTATCGGCTGATTCTGTACGCGATTTTCTACGGTGAATATGACGCTGACGAACTGGCAAGTCGGTTTGAGTGTTCGCAAGCAGCCTTGCGGACAACTAAGCATCGTGCAAAGAAGGCAGCCCAAGCGGTTGCCATAAGCCTTGGACTGAATCCGCCTGAGGTTGAAGGAGAAGATGATGAGTCCTGAAACAGATGAATTCGAAGCATTTCTCCGTAGCTTTGCTCCCCAAGACAGGGATACATGCCACCGGAAGTACATCGAAAAGGATTTGGAGTTCATTGAAGCAAATCCTGATGCCTTTGCCGAAGAAATGCTGGCGATTTCCCGTCAACTTGAAGCTGAACAAGACTTGCATCCGCTCGCAGCAGCGCGTTCCAGAGCCGGACTAGATCAAGCTGGACTTGCCGAACAAGCTTCGAAACACGAACCATCGATAACCGCTGGTCTTATCGCTGCAATCGAGGAATTCAAAGATCGGATACTACCGCACGTTGCGTTTGCGTGCGCCGAGGTTCTCAATGTCAACATTTCAGACTTACTAGTCCCCAATGTTCACATTGCACCTACTGGGATGCTCCGAGGAGCAATCGAGTCTGACTCTGATGGAGCCAAGGCTACGACAGAACACATCAAACCCAGCGATGGCACTTTTTTGGAACTCCAAGATTTTCTCGGTGCCGATGTGGCAACGACATTCGCTTGCAAGTGGAGTGAGTCTCCCGAGTTGGAATTTCGTGCGTGGCTGCAAGAAAACGCCTTGTCCCAAACGTCTGAATACGAAAAGCACTTAATGTTGGCAGTTGGCTACACTTGCCTCTTGCAAGATCATCAATCGGCAGAGCTCCACGCAAAACGGTGTAAAGAGTTGGCGGAAGGCGAACAGAGAATTGATGCGAATTACCTGTTTGCTAGAAACCGGTGGTACCTCAATCGGAGCGAGGACCAGCCTGAGGCGTTTGCTGCATTACGCGAAGCTTTGAGCCTTGCTTTGGCAAATGTCAACTTCGTTCGTGCTGCCCATTGCTGTATCTACATGGCTCGTCTAGGAGGCAAGTTTTCCGACTTGTTGAACGGAGGCCAGACAGTAGATGGTTTGTACCGAGATGCTACTGACTACGCTCTCAGAGCAGATCGCTCCGATATTGAACTGTTAAGTATTCATGCTCGATGCGTATGGCTCAGGAGCCAAAAGCGAAACGATCAAGTTAGAGAAATTGCCCCCAAGGCTCTCAATAACCCACGTTACCAGTCCTTCGATCGCTTGCTCAACTCGTTGAGGGCTGCATTGGGTATGGCATTACGCCAGATCGGAACTGCGGACGCCCGGATGGAAGCGCGGGAAACCTACGATCAGGCGATTGCTTCAGCTGGGAATGACGGAATGGCAGCCATGTGCCACTATCTCAAGGCTGATATTGTCGCCGATGAGATGTTTTCGTTGAAGCAAGAGGCAATGGCCGAACCGTCTGCTGGCGAACGAAATCGATTATTGCGGGTAGCCGACGACAGAAGGAAAGAGGCGATTGACTTATGCCAACACGCAGCAAGTAGGCTGCGGCAAGTTGGCGACTTATCTGCATTGCATAAGGCTAACTTGCGTTTGGCATTCCTTGAGAACACAGACATCGGCCGGGATAGCGTTAAAACGGACGGAGAATTGGTGGATGACTACGCCGTTGCATTTCACCGGTTAAAAGGATTACTTCTTAACACGGAATACAATGAGACGCCAAAGAAAAAAACGTTGGCCGAACTCCAGGAGATTGTAGAACTCTACTTTGGCAACATTGTCATCAACGACATGCAGCGTCGCGGCGAGAGAATTGACGTCAGCAACATCTTGAGTGAGTCAGGCCTGTTGTGCGTTTCGATTCCGTTAGCAAACGATTTGGTACAAGTGTTGTTTTCCCGAGACGGGGACTCTGTCACGACTGAAGGTTGGTTTAGCATCAAAGACTATTCCAATTGCATTCGCCCATCACTAGAGAAGTGGCTGAAAATGGACGAAGTGTCGTTTCGATCAAACGCAGGCGACTTTTGGGCCTCGATCGTCGAGAAGTTTCGCACCGTTGTTCCCATCAAGCCTGAGTTAACTGACAAGAGATTTGAGGACGTTGTCATACTGAGTCCGGTAACA
>JAGQPC010000843.1 GCA_020426925.1 Planctomycetales bacterium
CGAAACGACTCACCTTTTGCTAATGCACGCGATCTCTCAGCCGGCATATTGGCGACGCGGATGATTCACGTTGCCTGCTTTTGAATGCGACTACCTGTTGCGCTCTTTCTCAATGGCTCCAGAACCGTCGATGATCGGTTCAATACAAATCCTTTTTCACGATGGGGGTGTATGTAAGATGATCTTGCAGCGCAGATTTAATGAATTGCTAGTGTTGGTTTCCATTTTTGTCGACGGACAACCGGCAAATGTCATTCAACTCGCTAATTTGGCCGTTGTGCCGGAACCCACTGCGGGAGTTGTGACATGCATTGCAGCCCTGCTCATGCTGTGGCGCCGACCGCGAGCCAGATAACTCGCAACCTGATTGAGCGACTCGCGCAAGCCAACGGATCGTTCGAATGACGTACTACGTTCGGACGGTCTGTGCAGAAGATTCGTCGACTTTCCCGATTCATTAATTCATCAATGTCGACGAATGTAGCAGCCAGTAGGTCGGCCGGTATCTCCACTGGAAAATTCCTGTGCAAAATCTCATGACCGTGGTAGGTTGCTTGAACTTGCCACGATGATCATTGAGTTTGCTTCTGGAGACGGCACGGTGACGCGCTACTTGCTAGTACTGCTATGGATGTGCTCGGGCAGTGTACCTTGTTTTGCCACGTTCGTGCTGAAAGTTCAGCCCGTTCAAGTTTGTGACGACGCTGGCTCCAATTGCACGAATCTTGGGCCGGCGGGCGGAGCCGATACCGGTTATTTGTATGCTTCGCAGCTCGACACGATTTGGAGTCAAGCGCAAATCGATATCGACCTGTTGCCAACTGTTCAGTGGAACAACACGGCCGCTCAGCGTCTGACATTTACAGAGCAAAATGGAGTTTTTGACGGAACGTTTACTTCGGCGTCGGGCGCCGCGATGCCTGGTCTTCCTACCGACGCCGTGCAAGTCTTCTTTGTGAAGGACTTTAGCGGAACGGGATACAACGGCACGATTGGCACTGGATGGGTCGATAATCCGCTGACAGATCCCGCTCACTCGGCGCGGAATTCGGGATTGGCTGAATTGTTTATCGACGGCAGAATCACGCTGAGCAACGGCCGTGCGATTATGGCCAACGAAGGATTTATTAGCGACAGTTTGTCAGGGACGTTCGCGCACGAGATTGGTCACTTGCTGGGATTGCGTCATGTCGAAGACGTGAACGCTGGTGCAGGAAACGGGTCCACTCAAGATCCTAGCTTTACTCTGGCAGCGTCTTCTCCAAATCTGATGTGGAGTGGAGGCCCCAATTACTCCGGCGCGTTGACCCTTACGCAAAACTATCCCGTCAATTCGCTGCAGGTCGCGGCAGCTCGTCATAACGGAATGCTGCTCGATCCGGACATGAATGGCCTTGGCGTTCTGCAGGCGGTTCCCGAGCCGTCTTCGTTCGTGCTGCTTGGGCTCATTGCCGCGGCGGTGAGTGGCAAACTGCTGAATTTGACCGGTTGGCTTGCAGCAATGCGTACACGTGTCAGCGCAGGTTAGAGATCATTTTCATAAATCGCGGTTCGATTTCATCCAATGAGCCAAACGTGGCTTCGAATTCGTCGAGCCGTTGGTGCGGCGAGTCTTCGACAGCCGTCGGTTTTTTCTGTAGCAGTCGCATGTATTGATCGAACTGTTTGGGACTCTGTTTGCGCAAGAAATAGCACAGAGACCAGGCTTCAGCGTAGGCGGTTTCGGCGGTGCGTGTGTCGCGAAATCGCGCGTTGTCAACGATCAACGACTTGAGCGAGTGAGCCGGGCGATTCTGCGTGTACCGCTTCATTTGGCCGAGTCGAACTTGATTTTTGGCGCCAATCGTCGCCCAGCCTCGAGATCGTCCTAGGTCTGGAGTTTCGAAATAGATCGCTAGACCCTCGCTGAGCCAAACTGGAATATCTGCGAACCGCTGTTGCATCCCCGAGTTGAACACGAGTTGGTGTGTCGCTTCGTGAATGACCGTCGCGACCGTGCGTTCGGCTTCTGGATTGGCAAGTAGTGCTTGATTGATTTTGCGAGGGGTGCCAAGGGCGCGCGAATTCCCTCGCGCCTGATCAACTCCCGTCAGGTCGTAAGTCGTAATGCGGTTTGTGTGGAGGCTATAGAATCCGATTACCGCTTTCACCGCATCGCCCAGTTCCTCTTTGCCGTAAGCCTCGAACGATTGTCGATCTTGAAACACGACAGCGACTAGCGGAGGCGTTTCATGAAGCGTCAAACCTCGATGCTGCCAGAAATTAGTGAACGCCTTGTGCAACCGCTCATAGAGCGCCCCGCACCACTGCGCGTACGCGAGGCTGGTGTTATGCGCTATAATGTAGTGGTCTGTATCAAAGATCTGAAAACCGGCCGGCAAGTCGGCTAAGAGTGCCGCTGTTATTTCGCGGCGGTCGAACGGCTCGAACGCGGCATCGCCATTCCTCTTTAAAGACAGCACGTTGTTGGGCTCGGCTGCCCAGATTTTGCGGTCGCGCGATTCGAATACGATGCCGCCATCTTGCGCCTCGACGAGCGTCCGACCTGTTAGTTCCTGACGAGTGCCTTTCCACAAGATTGTCGCGTAGTCGTAAGCGCAGCACACCGTCGGTACGCACAGCAACGATGATACGATGAAGATTACGGCGGCGAGGAGTTTCTGGAATTGCAAGGTAGTTTCTGTGTCGTGTTTAGGGCCGGAAGTGCTGTTGGAAGACGCGATGATCGCAAGCTGGCAGCCTACGCCACTTTGCATTATACGTTGGAGTCGGAGATTTCCCGAGGCGAATCGTTCGCGACGTGGATCAAATTAATCCCAGTCCATGCAAGCATAGCGGAAAGGCCGATGACCACGATGCAAAGCCCCGCTAACCGATCCTCGACACCGTAGTGGACTAAATTGAACATCGTGACCGAAATGGTGTTGAAGCCAGGTGGCACGGTTAGAATCGTGGCAGAGAGTTCTCCGATCACCCAGGCGAAGCAAATCACCCAGGTCGCGACAAAGAACGGAGACAACGATCGCAAACCGACGATTCGCAATTGCTGCCAGCTTGTTAATCCGTCGAGAGCCGCCGCTTCGAATACTCGCCGACCAACGGAATTGACCGAGTGGATCGCCAGCAAGTACGCGAACGGAAAACAGCGGATGGTCAACACGACGCACGACACGAAAATCGAATCGTACAAATTCGCCACGATTGGCGATTGCGATTGGCTGAACAATCGCACGATCGACAGCGCGAGAATCGGTGCAGGAATCGCAAGTCCCGCGATCGCGACCGTCCAACCAATGCAAGTCGCAAGTTTCGATTTGCGAAACCACGCCAAAATAAATGCGAAGGCCACGGTCGTGACGGAAACGATTTGTCCCAAGATAAATGATCCGCGAAGCTCACTCGCATATCGAAACGGACTATCGATCAACACGGAAAACACTTTCGCCACCGACCAAAGACGGACTCGTTCGTCCCCCGACTGCTCTACAACAATGCCGACCTTGTACAGCAGATTATAGAGCGGCACCGCAATTATCAGGACTACGAACGCCAAAATCGCGACTTCGAAGGTTCGGCGAAACTTGGAAATGTGAAACGGCCGTGGCGTACGTTGCTGAGTTCGCTCGTGAAATGACACAAAATGCTTGCCGATTCTTACGGACGCGATCACCAGGACTGTGACTAGCAGACTGCCGGGCAGCACTCGAGCCTGTGCTTCGTAAACACCGTCGCCTAAGGCAAACCCTACATAGACTTCTTCCGCATACGTGCGAACTTGGTAGACGTCGGTAATCGTGATTTCATTAGCCGCTACGATGAAAACCCAAATTGCACAGCCAACGATCGATGGGAATGCGGCTCTCAGTGTTATTCGTTTAAACGCGTGCCTGGCTCCGTTTTCCAGCAACGCTAGTTCTTCCAAGCTGGCGGACGAGTACCGTAGCCCCAACGTCGCGATCATTGTCACCCAGGGAATTGCGGTGAGTGCGTGCAACCAGATGGTCGCTCGCCAACCAGATAGAACGGCTGCTCCCGTTGCATAGCCGAACCATCCTTGAAGTCCAAACCCTGCGTCCCACGCAGCGACGTGAACGAACGTCGGAACGAATAGCAACGCGTACATTGAACCGCGAATAAACCTGCGAAACCGTAAATCGGTCCGCTCGATGTAAACCGCGATTGCGACGCCGACTGGCAAGCTGATTGCAATAGCTGCAACCGCCAACAAGCACGTGTTGGCCAGCAGTCGCAACGGGAACCTTCCCAGAGTACCGATGGGTCCGCTGATTCGCGTGGCGCCAATGGGTGGCTGGCGGTCGAGCGTAAGCGAGCCCCCAGCGCCGAATTCCGGGGGCTCGCTTACGCTCGACCCCGGCCTCCCA
>JAGQPC010000844.1 GCA_020426925.1 Planctomycetales bacterium
TCGTACTTGTGATCGTGGCACCGAGCACAACCCATCGTCAGGCCAAGCCAAACTGTGGCCGTTGTGTCGACGCGGTCGACCACGTATTCGACTTGATACTCTTCAGGAATGATGCCGCCTTCCGCGTTGCCTCGGTGGTTGCGATTGAAACCGGTGGCGATCTGCTGGTCGAGCGTCGCGTTCGACAACATGTCGCCAGCGATCTGCTCGATCGTGAACTGATCAAACGGCATATTCTCGTTGAACGCCTCGATCACCCAATCTCGCCATCGCCACATGTAACGCGGGCCATCGTTTTGATATCCGCTGGTATCCGCGTACCGAGCTGCATCCAGCCAGACGAACGCCATACGCTCGCCAAAACGCGGCGATTTTAACAAGCGATCGACTACTCGCTCGTAAGCTCGAGGCGAATCATCGTCGAGAAACGCGTCGAGCTCTTCGAGCGTCGGTGGGAGGCCGGTCAGATCAAACGACACTCGGCGAATCAGCGTTTCTTTTGCTGCAGGTTCTGACGGCGTCAAACCTTCGCGATCCAATCGAGCGAGCACAAATTGATCGATGTCGTTTTGGCACCACACAGGATTTGTGGTTTTCGGCGGCGTCGGTCGCTGTGGAGAAACAAACGACCAATGCTCTTGCCACGACGCCCCTTGTTCGATCCAACGGCGTACCAAATCGATTTGCTCTTTCGTCAATTGACGCTGTGAATCGGCAGGCGGCATACGCTCGTCCGGATCCGACGCGGTAAGGCGACGAATCAGTTCGCTGCTGTCTGGTTGCCTAGGAACGATTAACTGCCCGTCATCTCGTTCGGCAAGTACCGATTCGCGGCGATCCAGTCTCAGATCCGCTTCACGCGCATCACGATCAGGTCCATGGCACTGAAAGCACGAATCGGAGAATATCGGGCGAACATCACGCCCAAACTGCACGACATCATCTGCCTGTGCGCTAGCGCACACTGCCAACGCCATTGCCGTCATGGCGGCGATACTGAACGTTCTTCTAACGCGGATTGCGGTCAACGCATTGCCTCGAGTAATGCGAGCGAGCTACTTTGTTCGATCGAGGTTAGCCATTATGACTGCGCGCAATTGGCTTCACCACCAGATTTCGAAGATGGAAGTGGGAGATATCCAACGGAGAAGCAGAAGCGGCTTTTTTCTGAATCTGTCAGCCGGCTCAGAATTTGTCGGCTTCGCGGTGCGTCCAAATCAGCAGCATAATGGACTCTTGACTGCGTGATGCCTCCTAATGCCGCACAGTAAAAACAGCACTGCGGCCAAACAACCCATGGCAGGATTTGATTCTGGGACCTGCGATGGTCTTGGTCCGCCTTCAAATCGACCGAATTGAAACGCGAAGACGAGGTCGCGGGTCCCAAAGTCTCCGTCGCCATCCCAGTCACCTTCGCTCCAGGTTGAGTTGCCCTCGATACCATCTTCATATTCGGCCGCTTGGAATACTGCAACCATGTCGGCTGAGTTGAATTCGCCGTCTAGATTGGCGTCGCCGAAATAGGTGTTTTTCAGCTCTTCAATCCACACTCGGCGGTCTTCGAAGTTAACGAGTCCATCGTCGGTCAGATCAAACGCGATGTTGTTTGTGCCTTCGCGGACCTTTCGAGTCAGTCGTTCCAAATCCGCAATATCAAGCGTCCCGTCCGTGCTGAAATCGCCATCCATGTTGCTGCCAGTGTAATAGACGTAAAACAGAATCTGCATTTCGTCGGAACTTAGCAGCCCGAAATTGATCTCATGATCGGTGTCGTTGTTGTAGGTCGTGATGACACGTACGCGGTCTCCCGCTTCGAAAGTCAACGGAGTATCAAACGACAGATCAACTGGATGCTCCCAATCATTCGACCAATAAATCAGTTCTCCGTCGTTGTCTCCACCAGCATGTTCGACTCGGAATTCCACCATCCGCTCGTGAGCATGGCCCCACATTTGAAGCACGTGCTGCGTTTCCTCGAACGTGAACACTCGTGAGACCGTAGTTTCTTCATTTGGCGGAAGTGTGATGCGAGTGTTGTTGAAACTGCCGTAATCAGCGACGTGAATGATGTCGTCGCGATCGGTCGTGTGCAGGTTGATGTAAACCTCGCCTTGTCTCGTTTCGCCCGATCGATTCACGCTGTGTGAATTCAGATCAAACCCTTGGCCTGCCGGCAATCGCAGCGCAACGCCCGGCGGGAAATTGTAATTCAAATAGGGCTCTTGGCTGCCGACAAAAAACTCGA
>JAGQPC010000845.1 GCA_020426925.1 Planctomycetales bacterium
CTGCGAGGGCCGCACCTGACACTTTCGGATTGTATTGCACTTCCGAAATGATGACTGGTCCAACACGTGGAGCAGTGTTTTCTGCGCCGAACGTGGTCGCAGACAACGGAGCGAGTCGGCCGGTACCGTTTGGCATTCGCCCAAGCGATTCGCCGGCGAACGTTTCACGGAAGTGAACGTCGTCAACAAATGCGGTCACGGCGCCGCCAGCGTCCAGAACCGTCAGCCATACGTTGTCGCCACCGCTACCGCTTAACTTGAATCCGACATTGCCGTTGACAGGGTTCTTTGCATCAAAATCGTCTTCGTCGAAAGTGACGTAGCCGCCTGCTGGAATGGTCGTACCAGCTGGAATTGTGAATTTGTCGAGATCATCGAACGAGTCGCTTAGCGTCCAGCCTCCGATATCGACTCCAGCCCCGGTCGTGTTGTGCAGTTCGATCGTGTCGCTGTCTTTGCAGGTTGCGTTGGCGAGGACTTCGTTGATTACGACGCCGATCGGCTGAGTACTTGCTCTACCAGGCGTTCCGTTCATTTCTGTGCTGGCTCGCCAGCTGTACCATTTGTTTTGGGTTGCAGCGTTGGTGCCCGCTGGATTGATCAATTCCAACGTTGCGCCAAAGCCATCGGCTCGAACTGCCCACGGATCGTTGTCTCCGTAGTTGACTGAGAACAGCACTTTGCCCGTGCCGTCGATCAAATCAATGTCCTCGCCGTCATTGGCCAATTCGCCACTGTACACACCGGCGATAGCGATGTCGTTTCCGTATCGCATCCTGAATGCGTCAGCGTTGCGAACAACGACCGCGAAACCACCAGCAGGAATTTCTGGTGCGTCCAGCAAGTCAATGTCAACGCCGTCATTAAGTTCGACGCCAACCAAACTTGCTGTGGCTGTACCCGCGTTGTAAATCTCGACGAACTCGAAGTCATCGTTGCCGAAACCAGCGTCGGATTCAGCTTGAGTCGCCGAAGCCGGATTGTAGTTGATCTCACTGATCACCAAATCCGATTGCTGCACGATGAAGTTGTGCGTTGTCGGACCGCTCCAATCGGTCAGCACGATGCGCGATTCGGAACCGCGATCGGTCTCGTCAAAGTTACGCGCGATAATGCGAGTATTTTCGTTGACGGTGATCTTTGTATTGCGAGCGAGTGCTTTGGCCGATGCGCTTGGATTGCCGTCAGGACCTCGTGGATCCGTTCCGTCGGTTGTGTAATAGACCGTGCCGGTTGGTGCTGGATCGAAGGTTACTCGTCGCTTCACCAGGGCGGGTTGCATCAACATGTCGCCACTTGTGCGGCTTTGATTGATGCCTCGAATTGCAAGGACGTTTTCGCCAATCTTGAGCTTATCGGCGAACTCAGATACATCGAAATCTTCAAACTCGATTGCTTCCGAGTTTCGATGGCTGTTGGCTCGGCTATCCCAAGCAACAGGAACGTCGCGAATATTTGTTTCCAAGACTTTTTCGCCGTTCAAATACGCGACGAAGCCGTCATCGTACTTCATGCGAAGCACCAATTCGTCCAGGCCATCCAAGTTGTCCAGCGTAAATGGAACTCGAATGAAGATGTTGGTCGCGTCAGGATTTACATCTCGAGGGTCAATCACGGTCGTATAGTTTTCTTCAAAACCAGACGACGTGCCGAAGCCAACCCCTAGCTTTCCTTTTTGCCATGCTGCATCGTCGAAGTTCAGCGCCGTCCATGAATCGCCGAGGTCGTCGTTGACAGGAACCATAAATGATGCGTCGGCAACACCGTTTGTTCCGTCGACAATCGGTGTGTCGTTGTTGATTCGAACGATTGGAGTAACTGCGACTTCATGTCCCGGTGATACGTAAACACCGTCCTGGGTTCGATCAAGCACATCGTCACCAGAGAACATCAGTGGAACCGGAGCGAAGTTTGAGTTGATGAATCCAGCGCGATCACTGAGCCATTGTTTCAGCATTGCCAATTCGTTCTCGTAGCCGCCTCGAGGTCGAATACCAGAACAGTGGCTGCAGTCTTCGCGTTCTCGCCCAATCGATTCTCGCATTTCGCCTGCGAGTTCATCGACCAATGCGTGGAGATTCTGGTCGCTAAATTCGTCGTCGCGTAGCTTGTGCCACGTGTCGACGTAGTACTGCCAGAAACCAGGGTCGTCGAACAGGTTGTTGTAGTAGCCAAAGTTAAAGAAGTCGGTTCCACCGTCACCCACTCGCGATTTCCAAACGAACGGATCGGCATCACGACCATCGGTCGAATTCAACGCTCGATCGAAGTCCCAAACGGGACCATAAACGATCTTGCTATCGCGATCTTTCTGCAAATAACCGCTCAGGCGGAACGCGTCGACATTGAACGTCAAGACGTTCAGCATGTGATGCTCTGCCCACGATTCCAGATCGATGAATTTCGTGTAACCTTCTGGATCGTTGATGTTTGGTTCGCGAAGTGAATCGCGTAACCCGCCGAAGTAGTCCTGGATCCAAGCTTCCTGCGTGGTGTTTGCTTTTTGATCCGGGTCGGCATTCGCGTCCCTTGGGCTCTTCGGATAGACCCAGTTCAATGACGCCCCAGGAACGGTCAATGTTCCTTCATTTCCTGGATCCGCTCGGTCGATTTTCCAAATATATCCGCCTGAAATGTTTGGTTCGCCAGGAGCAGCTTCTTCTGGAGTCTTAGTGACCGACGAATCGATCGACGCGACATCGACTCGGTGAGACCCCTGCGAGATTTTCTCCATGATCGCATAGACACCGTAGTAGTCTTCTGTGCCGACGGTTTCCAGCGTGTCTCGATTGGTTTGCCAACGCATGTTGGCGAAGACTTCTACGTTGCGATAATCTGGTGCCCACTGCCCAATCTGATTGCTCAAGTTGAATGCGTATTGGTTGTGGAACTCGGTTGGGTCGTAGCTGGTTCCGGCGTAAAAGACCCAATCGCTGTCCGGATCCATACCCAAAATCGAAACGTTTTCGTCGTCGTCCAAACCTGTCCCGCTGGCCCCCCACGTTTCAAACGCCATGTTGGGCTTGCGGAGTCCTGACGAACTAGATCCGCGATCACGAGCACCACCGCGCCCGAGATAGTCGATCTTGCCCTCGTCTATTGTTGCGCGGCCTGTGGCTTTGTCGACGTCGATTACGATCACGTTCATCGCACTCAGTGTTGTAGAACTTGTGCCCTGAAGTGATTGTCCAAGCGTATCGAGAATGATAATCGGCAGATCAGACGTTCGGCCTCGCAGACTTTCATCAACCGCGAAGTAGGTTCCACTGAGTTGGTTGCTGGGCACGAATTCGGGATCGACCGACGTGTCGTACGCGATGGCTTGAAGTCGTGCGCTCTGATTGATCACAAACGGACCACTGTAGAGCGTCGAGTCAGCTTTAGGAGGCGATCCGTCCAGTGTATAACGAATTTCGAAGCCATCTGGCACCGACAGTTCAATGGTCTTTTGCGTGAAGAAGATCCCATCTTCGCCGACGATCTCTGGAGTCGGAGCAGCTGGCAAATGATTCGGTTTGCCTGGCGTTGGGCTGACAAAGAACTGAAGAGATTCGCCCAGAATCTCGGCTGCAGTCAGTTCGGCGTCAAAGAAAAAGTCGCTGTCGTTTGCAGAGACATTCATGCCATGAATCGCCAGGACGTTTTCACCTTGCTTTAACAAGTCAAGATGGTGGCCGAGCAGAATGTCTTGTTCTGGAATATTGCCGCCAACTGCGCCGTAGGTACCCGCCGCCTGCGAATTCCAAGTGGCGTCGATCGGCGCGTTCTGCTCGGTAATCTTCGTTCCGTTGAGGTACGCGACAAACCCGTCGTCGTACCGAACGGACAAAGTCATCTCGTCAAGGTTGGCCGGATCGACGTCGACGTTAAACGGCATGCGCATGTAAATCGAGCTGTTCGTGTTTCGCATCGCCGAAACGTTCGCACTGATTTCTGGTCCGTAAACCGGTCGCTGGTCGGGGACGAGCATGTCGATTCTGGAGAATTGAGCCTGCATTGTGCCGTTGGCAGTGCGCGTATAGAGGCCCACCGTGGAAGCTCCAATGACAGGAACGCCGTCCACTCCGTCAGTGGCAGTACCGACGTCTCGCCAGTCTGTAGCACCTGGCTTTTGCGTGTATGCTGTCCATGTTTTTTCAAGACCATCGCGGACCAGGCGTAACGTGAATTCGTCTTCGCCCGTATCACGCAGGTCGTCGATTAGCAGCCCGCCTGCAAACAATTTGAAGTAGCGATCTTCGTCATATTCCAGCTGAATTGCTGGAGTTCCGGTCGACGAGTCAATGATGGCGATGCCTGCAGCTCCGTCATCCTCACCTCGCTTGATAACGTGCGTAATGATCTCGAAGTCGGCGGCTTCTGGATTTGGCAAGCTGCGATGAACAATCGGTGCCTTGCCTCGATCGTTGTAGTCAGACAGTTCGCCAACAGGAGAGTCGATGACGAGATTGCCGTTTTCAACTTTGACCGTGCTGGCAGATTCTGCCGGCAAGTCGACGGTCCAATCGGCGCTGAGCGGTGCGTCAAATTCGTCGGTTAGATTGACACCAACTTGTGGGACCTCAAAGCCGACGGCCGTAGTGCCTGGTGACCATGCTGCGTCGTTAAACCCGACCTGCGTCCACGAAGTACCTAGCGAATCACTGGTAGGCACAAACGTTTTGACAGTCGAGCCATTCGTGACAAATTCTTTGACGGCTCGTTCTGATGCGATGCCGTACGACTGGTCTGTCAGTAGCGATGGGTATGGGTCAAAGCTTTGAGTTACCGTGACGCCGTCGCGACCCACTAATGCAAGAAACTCGCCGCCACTTGATAATCTGAAGTTTGTGTGAAGATTTCCCTCTGCGTCAGGCTGGTCCTCGCCCGACGCGAAGATCACAAGGTGTTCTCCAGCTTTAAGACTCGTGTTATCTGGAATCTTCCACTGGCGGAGATCGGCGGCATCATCGGTCAGATAGTAGCCACCAATGTCCATGCTGTCCGTGGTTGGATTTCGGACTTCGATCCAATCGCTATGATTGCCGTTGCCGTCGGTGATCGTCGACTCGTTGGCAGCCTGGAATTCAGAGATCACCGGCACGCCGTCGAGAACGCAACGTGGTTCTAAGATCTCGGCCAGAGACATTCGGTTCTTGCGAAGCTTGCTCGTTTTCCTGAGGCGACTAACGATACCTTTTGAATGACGAACCCTACGAATCATGTGCAAGCTCCTAGCATTGTTTTAGTGTGAATTAACTTGAATGGATTAGCGCGTCGCTCGCGCAACGTTCCGCGAATTTTTCTACGAACGCGCATGCCGCCATTATGAATGGCTTTTGAATTGCTGTGTTGTCCGGAACAGGACGAACGCCCATTGTAAACACTTCTTGATCAGATGCGCACAACTCAAACGATATTTCGGACAATCATCTGAGCGATTTAGCACTTCAAGATAAGGAATCTTATCAGCAGCCGGAATAAATTCGCGCGGATAGCAGACGCGTGCCGAGACGCAGGTAGATTCACGTCTAGTTTTCGCACCTCGTCGTCTGGCAACGCGCTGGCTTGGAGGTTCCTGCCTCCACACCCAATCGACAAGTCACACAGATTCAGCGAATTGGCGGATATCGTCTTCCATCGAATCCATTCGATGTTGCACCAATTGCTTTGCAGCCGGCAAGTCATCGATGTCCTTAGGTGCCACATAAGTGAACATGTAGAACTTCACTTTCGGTTCCGTGCCGGACGGACGAGCGGCAACATAGTTGCCTTGTTGATCTAAATCAAAAATGACCAGGTCGCCGGTTGGCCCTTGCAGAGTCGTTGGTTCACCGCCAATTGAGTAGGTGACATTTTTTCCGTAGTCGCGAATGGAAACGACATTTAATCCGCCCACGCTTCGAGGTGGATCGGACCGAAACTTTGCCATTAACGCTTTCATTTTGGCCATGCCTTCCGAACCGGGCATTTGCTGTGTCATGAGATGCTCGGCGTGGTAGCCGTGCTTCATGAATAGCGAATCGAGCTGTTCGTGAAGCGACTTTCCGTGCGCTTTGGTGGTGGCGGCTAGTTCCGCCATTAGCATCGACGCGACGGCGCCGTCTTTGTCTCGAGCGTACTGGCCGACCAGATATCCGTGCGATTCCTCGGTGCCAAAAACGAAGTTGTCGGGGCCTTGTTCATCAATGACGCCACCAATCCATTTGAAACCGACCAGCAAATTCCCAAATGTCTTGACGCCATACGAATCGGCGATGCGGCGGATCATTTCGGTTGTCACCAACGTCTTAATGATGTAGTGATCAGCAGTCAGAGTTCCTGCTCGCTGCCTTTGCCCTAAGATGTAGTCGGTCAATAGTACACCGATTTGGTTGCCGTTTAAGGTTTTCCAGTCGCCAGCCGTGTCTGTTGTAAGCGGTGCGGCGACGCCAAGTCGATCGCAATCGGGATCGGAGGCCATGATAATGTCCGCTCCGATTTGCCTGGCTCTTTCAATAGCAATATCGAAGACGGCAGCGTTTTCGGGATTTGCCACGTTGCCGGGAACGTTGGGAAAATCGGCATTTGGCTCAGCGTGATCGGCGAACACTTCGACGTCCGTAAATCCATCCGCTGCGAGTGTTGGAACGACGGCAGTGGCGCCGACTCCATGAAGCGGCGAATAGATAATCTTCACATCGCGAGGTCCCGCGAATGAATGCCTTTGCAATTCGTGCAGAAATTCGCGATCGATTTCCTCTTTGCACAAAACGATCTTTCCGCTTTCGACAGATTGATCGAAGTCAGCTCGCAGTATCTGGTCGGTGTTCATGACCTCATCGATCACGCCACGATCGTGCGGTGGCAGGATCTGGCCACCGGTCGACCAATAGACTTTAACCGCATTGTCGGATGGCGGATTGTGGCTTGCGGTGACCATAATCCCGCAATCACACTTTTTGTACCGCACCATGAAGGACAACTCTGGAGTGCTTCGAAACTCGTCCAGCAAATAGACCGTGAATCCGTTCGCCACCATGATCTCCGAACAAAGTCTCGCGAATTCCGGCGACTGATGACGAGTGTCAAAGGCAATCGCACAGGAACGCGAACTGTTGTCTGGTAGATGCTGCTTGACGTAGGCAGCTAATCCCTGAGCACTTTCGCCGATCGTACGCTCGTTAATTGCGTTGGAGCCGATCGGATACATCCGGCCTCGACGGCCGCCGGTCCCAAACGGAATGATGGTCCAAAACGCATCGTCCAATTGCTGCCACTTCTCTTGGTCGATATGTTCCGCGACTTGTTGCGCGTAGTCGCAATAGCGAGCCTGCGTCAGCCAGTCTGTGATGTTGGCTATCGCACTTGCAGAAAGGTGGCCGGCGGTCTTGGCCTGGTCTAGTCTTGCGAGCAAATCGTCCACAGGAACGGCCGACTGCGACATGCGTTAAGTCCTTGATTGCGTTTCAAGTTGATTGCGATGATGGCGACAACGATTCGCCTTCATCCGAGGACATTCGGCTTCGACGTTACCTATCAGCGAGTCCGGAACAGTCAGATCGGTCATCGCGGAGAGAACCGCGTCCAGCCGGGCCGATTGTACGGACTGTGCCGACGTCGTGAAGTAGACTTGTTCCCATCGGTGGCTTTTCGGGATTTGTCAGTTTGGGTACCCTCATGAGTTGCAGGCGAGCGACAGATGAGTTCTGACGCGTACGACGGACTTCCAGTCCGTCGAAGCAGGACGCGACGGACTGGAAGTCCGTCGTACGATCAAGACCGTAGATTCTCATCTGGTAGACGCCTCAGGTAGCTCACGGGGAGCATGAGTGAACGGGCAACTGATCGACTGGAGAACGTTTGATGACGACGACAGGTGAATCTCGAACACACGAGTTTAAGGCAGAAATCAAACAGCTATTGGATATCCTTATCCACTCGATTTACACATCAAAGGATGTGTTCGTACGCGAGCTGATCTCAAACGCAGCGGACGCTTTAGAAAAAGTTCGCTTCAAACAGGCGGCGGGTGAAGATGTCTTTGGGAAAGACCAAGCACTTGCTATTCGGATCGAAACCAATAAAGACGAACGGCTTTTGGTGATCTCCGATAGCGGGATCGGGATGACCGAAGAAGAGGTCGAAACGAACATCGGTACCATCGCTCACAGCGGAGCTACCGCGTTCCTTGAACAACTGAAAAAAGGAAGCGGCGATAGCGAAGGTAAGGACGCGGATATTAACTTGATCGGGCGGTTCGGAGTCGGATTCTACTCGGTGTTTATGGCCGCCGAAAAAGTGGTTCTCACCAGCAGGTCCGCAAATCAGGACAGTCAAGCGATCGTCTGGACAAGTGATGGCGCCGGATCGTACACCGTCGAAACGATTGAAGGTAACGACATCCCGCGCGGAACAACAATTGAAATTCACCTCAAGGAAGACGACGAAAACTTCGCCGACGAGGCGGAAATCAAAAGCGTTATCACTCGATACTCGAATTTTGTTCCGTTCCCGATTTTGGTAAACGAACAGCGAGTCAACCAAACGACCGCGTTGTGGCGGGAACCGGCTCGGCAAATTACAGACGAGCAATACACCGAATTCTACAAGCTAATCAGCCACGATTACCAAGACCCGATGATGCGACTGCACCATTCGCTGGACGGCGCATTGCAGTACAACGCTTTGTTGTTCGTTCCGCAGAGTAGCCCTGAACTGATGGGATTTGGCGAAGGTGAGGTCAGTCTGCAGCTGTATGTGCAGCGAGTATTGATCGATGGCAGCAACAAAGATTGTTTGCCGAACTACCTGCGTTTTGTAAAAGGTGTCGTTGAATCGCAAGACATTCCGCTGAACGTTTCTCGCGAGACTTTGCAGCAGAACCGAGTCATCCACAAGATTCGCGACAACCTCACTCGCAAATTGCTCGATCGATTTCTGGACTTGGCCAAGAATGATCCTGACGAATACAAAACGTTCTGGAAGAACTTCCAACGCTTCCTGAAGGAAGGATACAGCGATTTCGCAAATCGGGAAAAAATCCAGGAGCTGTATCGCTTCACGACATCGCGAGCAGCTGACGACGACGAGATCATCGGGCTGGCCGACTATGTCGAACATATGCCCGAAGGCCAATCCGCGATCTACTACTTGTCAGGCCCGACTCGCGAAGCGCTCGATCGTGATCCTCGACTGGAATTGTTTCGCAAGAATAAGGTTGAAGTTCTCTACCTGTATGATGCCGCGGACGAATTCGTGCTGAGCGCTCTCGGAAAGTACAAAGAGAAAGACCTCGTTTCTGCCGAACACGCTAAGCCTGGTGATTTGAAATTCGCCGACTCTGGCAGCGACAGTACAGAAGACAAGCCAGAGGAAACTTCTGAAAAATCGGAGGTTCAGCCTGTCATTGACCGCTTCAAGGAAATCCTCGGTGACCGAGTCATCGACGTTCGTGTCAGTGAGAGGCTTGTCGATTCACCGGCGTGCTTGGTGGGTGACGACAATCAACTTTCCAGTCACATGGAAAAGATGATGCGGATGATGAACAAGTCAGAAGAACTTCCTCAGCGAGTCTTGGAAATCAACGCAAATCACGCGTTGATTCAACGGCTGGCAAAAACGATTGCAGCCAACGCCAACGGTCCATTTGTCGAAACAGCGTGTGAGCATCTGTTCGAAGGATGCATGCTCTTGGACGGCTATCTCACCGACCCGCACGAGCTGGTCGCGCGAATGAACCAAGTGCTCACAGACGCCGCCGGAGCAAAGGCCGACGGCTGATAACTGTACTATGGCTTGATCCCTGTCAGCCTGAACGTCGTGAGCGAGTCTCTTACGTCACCCTCTTCGAGGCATTTGTATCTACACAAATCCTGTTGGGGTGGCTTTCATTGCAATCCTTTTGAGTTTTCCAACGTCGACGTCTGTGTTTGTCAATAAGTCGGTGACTGATAGGAGGACCATGTATCCGGCCATTAGTGCTGGTGGAGTGCTGATGCATCCGTGTTTCATTTGACGCCCACTCAAGCGCACAAGGACTTTGCGATTTTCGATTGCTTCGTCCGAATCGTTTTTTTGAAGGTCCAAGACGAAAACGCAGGCCATCGACGCGACTAAGATTCGACGGGCGATCGCTTCACCGGTTTGTTGTAGCCACTGCTCCAGCTCTATCCCATGACTCCTGAGTAGCTTGAGAGAAGAAGGCAGAACCACTAGGCGACGGTGTTAGAATTTGACATCGCGTCCTGAAGAATCAGAATTCACCGGAGCGAAGGACCGCATCGACGACTTGAAGAATCGCGAATCCGAATACGCCTCGACGCATGATTGGGAACGGAGTCGGCGCCGGCAAAAGAGTGGCTGGATGAGTCCGATGGAGATCAACGAGCGAACCGATCCTGTTGGTCCCGATACAAGTCCAGTATCCCGTCGAGCGAGCTTGAAGGGATTTCTGCCCATCTCGCTGAGTCAGTATTTGGAACTATTGGATTGGACCGGCCGAGAGCTTCGCAAGAAAAAGCGAGGTTCGATTCCCGATCATTTGGCTCCGATTCTCGAGCGGATTGGCATCAGCGCGGTTGGCTGGTGTGATTTAGTGAAGAAGTTCGGCAAGCTTTTCAAGCGAGCCGCCGGTACAGAAGAAAGCATTGTCGCCGAAGCTGCTCGCCGAGGCCTCCGCTACATGCACGCACCCGGCGTTTCGCTGTTTGCCGCCGAATAGCGAAACACTACGCGTATGTATAGCGCCGCGATAAATCGTCGCTCGTCGTCACTCTTCTCCACTGCTAGCATCTGCTGTCAGATTCATATTCCCCAATTCTGGGCGATCGACT
>JAGQPC010000846.1 GCA_020426925.1 Planctomycetales bacterium
GAATTCTCAAAGTCGATTGTCGCCGCTGCGGACGAAGTGTGTGTGCGAGCGGAAACGGACACAAAAGTTCAGTCGTTCTCGTTGAGTGAATTCAATACCGCTGCTGCCAAGAAGCTGACCGATTTATCGGACGCGAAGCAAGTTGAGTGCTTGGTCCTTCGCGATCACGATCGTGCGGTCAACGGCTTTTGCATTCTGTTTTGCGATACCACTCCTGTTCGCCAGTTGCAGGACATCGGAGCAACGCTAATCGGATCTTATTACGAGATCTACAGAAAAGCCAAACCCGGTTTCGTTGGCCGGCTACTCATTGCCTATCGGCAAGCGGTTCGTCAGCGGAAACTGATTAATATTGGTTTGCCGATATTGTTAGCTGCGTTGTTGCTGATGCTGCCGGTTCCGTTGAAAGTGAAAACTAACTGCACCGTTCAGCCAGAAACGAAACGCTATATATCAGCTCCTTACGAAGGGCGATTGGAAGAAGTGCTGGTCGAACCTGGCGACGTCGTACGGAAAGGCGATGTGTTGGCCCGCATGGATGCTCGAGACATTCGATGGCAATTGGGAGTTGTTGAAGCTGACTACAATCAGGCTCGCAGGCAGTGGGACGCCGCAATGGCGCCTGGATCGCGAGATACCTCAGCGGCTCAAATTGCGTCGTTTGAAATGGAGCGATTGGAGCTAAAACGGAATCTGCTGCAAGATCGAATCATGAACCTGGACATCAAAAGTCCGGCGGACGGAGTCGTTATTAGCGGTGACCCAAAGAAGTTGGAAGGGGCTCGTCTCACGATGGGGCAGACACTCGCAGAAGTTGGTCCGCTCGACGAAAACATGTTCGAATTGGAGATTCCGGATTCCGACATCAGTTACGTCAATCCAGGTGACGTCGTCCGCATCAAACTTCATTCAATGCCTGGAAAAACACTAACAGGATCGCTCGACCTTATTCACCCTCGCGCAGAACAACGCGGCGACAAAAATGTGTTCATAGGCGATGTTCGAATTGACGCGGCGATCGACATGGAGAATCTTCGCCCCGGCATGAAGGGAACGGCTCGGATCACAGGACCAAAGTGTCGACTCGGGTGGAACCTTTTCCACAAGTCATGGGAACAGGTACTGTTTCGCATTGGCTGGTGACATCCACTGGCGAAAAAGAGAGTATCGATCGTGGCAAACGGCGGCAACGACTCCAAGAGTGATGCGTCAACGCACGAAAGCAAACCGGATATCGGCTCTGCACGATTGCGACTGCGCGCCGACATTCGCAGCTCGTTGCAGCAGTCGGCTGGCGAGGCGTTCGTCATGCTGGAAGACCTCGTGCAATCCAGGTTCTTTCGCATGGGGTTGCGTGAATGGAATTTCATTCGCTTGCTAGACGGTAATCGCACGCTTCGAGAAGCCGTTAGAGAATACCAGCAATCAGGTGATATGGGGGCTGTCCCTTTGTCGGCGAGTTCAAGGAAAGTCACTCCTAGCGAACTCACCGCCAGTCCTGCAGTTACTTCTTCGTCAGCCGAACGACTGTCACCGGATGACATCATGGCTTTGTGCAACTGGATGTTACAATCCGGACTATTGCAAGGTGGAAAGACGTGCGCCGTGCCCAAATTCAAAGGGGCTCCGAGCATGCCTTGGTGGATTAATCCGCTGTTCATTCGGATCCCGCTGCTCAACCCCGACCGCCTAGTGACATTTCTGTTGCCGTTTCTGTCCTGGACGTTGACTCCGATCGCGGTCCGAGTGTGGCTTGTCGTTTGCGTATTCGGTGCAAGTCAAGTCATCGTGAATTTCGAAAGGTTCAGCCATTCGTTTACGCAGATTCTCAGTGTCGACAATTGGCTGTACTTGTTCTTCGTTTGGTTGGGACTGAAGGTAATTCACGAGCTTTATCACGGATTGATTTGCAAAAAGCACGGCGGAAACGTGCCTCGGTGCGGATTGATGTTGATCATGTTTTCACCCGTTGCTTTCGTGGACGTCACGTCGTCGTGGCGGTTTCGTTCGAAATGGCAGCGGATCTACACTGCAGCAGGCGGGATTTACGTCGAATTCTTTGTTGCCGCTATCGCCGCCATCATTTGGTCGCGTACCGAACCTGGAATTCTCAATCAGGTATGCCACAATATTGTCACAATGGCGAGCATCGCGACTGTGCTTTTTAATTGCAACTTCTTGATGAAGTTTGATGGCTATTACATGCTCACTGATCTCCTAGAGATTCAGAATCTCTATTCCAAGGGACAGCAATACCTGCGTTATCTTGTCCGCAGATACATGCTTAATGTTCCCGCCAGTTTGCCTCGTTGGCAAAAGGGAAGCTCAACTTTCATTCGAGTTTACGCGTTTGCGTCGTTAACGTGGAGACTTGCGTTCTATGTCGGTATTGTCGCTGTCGCCGCAACGTTATTCCATGGCGCAGGGGTTGTGCTGGCAGTTGTAACAGGAACGCTGTGGTTCCTGTTCCCGACGATTGGTCTTGTGAAGTATTTGATCAGTGGAGCAGGGACAGAGCAACCAAATCGATTTCGGTTCGCCACAATCATGATCGGTTTTGTAATGCTTCTTGTTGCTGTGTGGAATACTCCGTGGCCAGTAGGTGTGAACGCACCAGGAGTCGTGCAGTACGCGCCACTGGCAATGGTGCGAGTCGACAGCGAGGGATTCGTAAAATCGATCCATGTCGTTCCTGGACAGGAAGTCACCAAAGGAGACGTGCTTGTAACGCTGGACAACCCGACGCTCGTCCAGGAATTTCAAGACATCGAACTTCAGATGCAACAGTCCGAAACGCGTTGCCGCATGCTTCAGGGTGAAGACTTGCCGGCTTACCAAGTGGAAAGGCGAAATGGCGAATCGCTCGCCGAACAGCGAGATGAACTTGCTCACAAAGTGGAATCGCTGACGATCCGAGCAAATGAACATGGCAAGATCATCGGCCGAGAGCTCGATAGTCTTGTAGGTCAGTTTGTCGAGTCTGGAGAAACATTATTCGCAATCGGCAACGAAGACGTAAAAGAAGTCGCGGTTTCAGTGGCCCAAGGTGATTTTACTCAGTTCGCAATTCAGCGCGGAACGAATCCGTTTGTTCGCATTCGAGGTCAGTGGAATCCGATCGAGACTGGCGTACTCGCAAAGGTCGATCCAAAAGCATCGACTCATCTACCTAATCCGGCGCTCGGTGCACCATTTGGCGGGCCTTTGACCGTCACCGCAGCGTCGCCTAACGATGCCGAAGGCTCAGCAGGCAACGAACGATTTCACTTATTGAGTCCACGGTTCGTCGCAAAGGTTCAGCTGCCACAGTCTGAGGCGAAACAGCTCAAGGCAGGACAAATTGCAAACGTCCGAGTTGGAGCAATCGGCGAGTCGGTCGGCCAGCATTTCTACACAAAGGCGTCTCGCTGGCTACGGCGTAAAATGGAACCTGGCGCCCAGTTCTGAATCGGCGTGCTTTGGCCCGAGTTGGCTGCAACACCATGCGTTTCACGCAGCAGGCGAAAGCGTCATCGCATACATTGAAAGCCCGTCGTTTATGAGCGACAATCGGCGAAACGAATTCTAACTCGAGGTAGCTATGTTGCGCACAGTAACAAGAGTTTGTACGCTAATTGCTCACGCTCAATTTATTATTCTGGCGTCAATTGGAGTCGCTTTGGAGCCCGCGCGCCAACACGCCGAAAACGAACTGCATGCTCGGCCAGCGGTTGAAGTGACAGTAGGTTTAAGTGACGCAGATATCGTTGGATCAGACAACCGAGCGTTGCAAGCTGCCGTCGACTACGTCGGTAATCTGGGCGGCGGCACGGTCAAGATTGGCCCAGGCGAATATTTGATGCATGATTCATTGCATCTCCGCAGTCGCGTCGTCGTCATTGGAATGGGCGACAAGACCGTGCTGAAGAAAGACCGAGAATTCAGAACACCGTTGGCGGCCGATGGAGATTTTGGCGAGTCAGCGATCACTGTAAAGGACACTACAGGATTCGAATTCGGTCGAGGCGTGTATGTCGCGTCGAAGAGTCAGCGAAATTTTCACGGCGTTTGTGCAACGATTCTGAACGGCAAGGACAACTATTTTACGCTCAGCCGGCACATGAATGCCGACATTATGGTTTCCGACGGCGGATTTGCTGCGACGATTTTTCCGGTGATCAGCGGCTACCACATACAGGACGCTCGTGTCGAAAACCTGACGGTCGATGGGAATCGAGAGTGCAATCCGACAAAAGTTGACGGCTGCCGCACCGCGGGAATTTTTTTCTATCGAGGTGATAACTGCGAAATCGATGATTGTCAAATCCGCAATTACAACGGCGACGGAATCAGCTTTCAACAATCGAACGACGTAACAGTCGTCGGCTGTTTTGTCACAAATTGTGCTGGATTTGGTTTACACCCGGGCAGCGGTTCTCAGCGGCCAAAAGTCACAAACTGCAAAGCGATCGCGAATGGTGAAGACGGTTTCTTCTTTTGCTGGCGAGTTCGTGGGGGGCTTGCGGAAGGTAACTGGCTTGAAGGAAACGGTGGCTACGGCATGTCGATCGGCCACAAAGACAGCGAAAACATCGTTCGTGGAAATACGATCGTCAATAACAAAAGAGGCGGCGTCTACTGGCGAAATGAGTCGAAGCCCATGGCAGCTCACAACGTTACGTTTGAAAAGAATCTGGTTCGCGACAACGAGGATTGGGGTCTGTTTGTCGATGGCGTGACCAGCGGAACAATCATCCGGCACAACGTGATCGAAGATGCCGGAGCCGGGAAGCAATCGACCGGAATTCGTCTTGGCAAAAAAGTGGGCGACGTCGTGATGGACGGCAATAGGATCACTGCAACGCACCAGGTAATCGATGACCGAGAGAAATAAGAAGCTTGTTGTTTGGGCCTTGCTGTTATCTTGTGCATTGATCAGCGTTTCACGCGGCGACGACAAAGGACAGCAAACTCGGCCGCCCCAACTTGTCGGCCCGCCCACTCGGTACCACGTGGACGTCGAAAGATATCGATTTCACGGTGCAACAAACGTCAACGATCCACGTTTTTACCCGATACCGGACAAACCGGTAACTCGTGAAACCTACATCCGTTACATCGACGAGCTAGACCCAGACGCTATTGCCAGCAGCCCTCAGCACGGGATGAACGGTCCGAAAGCTTTCATGCCCGTTTTGGCAAAGTATGTTCAGACCGGTGGCCAGAAATGGGCTGAAGCGTGCGTCGGGATGCTCCGTCACTTTCACGAAGACATGCAAGAGCAAGTGAAGGAGCGAAGGTGGTTTTGGCAATTCGAGCATCCGTCAGCACTCGTTCCATTGTATCGAAAGTATCTTGTCAACGGAGGAGCGATCACTGCGGATGCCGAATGGTTTCGCGAAATGTGGCTCTGCTACTGCCGCAATCTGCATGTCTGGGATTCGGAGCCCGTTGAATGGCGAGGCGGATGTCACCGTTCTATGCCGGAGGCGTACGCAAAAGGGCGAGCCGCCGAATGGTATCCCGACATTCCCGAAGCGAAGCACTGGGCTCGTTATTCGCAGCTCGTTTTTGACGACTTTTGGCGGCCTAAGGACGTTCCGCAAAATGATACGGGTTACATGATGGGGCCGCTTATCATCTTGGCGTGTGGAGCAGATCAATGGACGGGTGACGACCGAGCTTACCGTCACCCGCAAATGAAGCGTTTGTGGGATCGTTTGCTGCTTGAAGTGTCGCCCGATGGTTTAATCAATCCGTATGGGCCAAATGGAGGATGGAACAGCACGGCCGATTATCGCATCGCGATGTTGGAGCGCGTCGCCGCGAAGACAGGAGACGGCAGGTACCGATACGGCGCACACAAACTGATGAATTACCTCCAGTATCAAAGCGAAAGCCCAACGGCTGATCGAGCGAACAAGGATTCAGCTTGGCTTGTGTCGCTCGCGTATTTGTTCGCCGATGATTCGATCGAACCGGTCGAACCGTCAACGGCGTCTCAATGGACTGAACGCGTCGAAGCGATCCGGATTCCGCACACCAACAAGAAGATCACGGAGGACCTTTACGGCAATGCCGACCCACGCGACAACTTTGGGCACATTTGCTGCAGCTGGTACATGACCGGCAAAACTTGGCCTGACAAATTGATTATGCGCAGCGGTTGGGAGCGTGGCGACTTTTTCGCGTTGGTGGAACTTCACCCCACGAGTTTTCCTGCAAACCCCGGCGGAATCATGGGGCTCAATCGTTGGGGAGCTCCCTTTACGCAGATTGTAACCAGCAAAGGAGCGTCCGTAGAAAACCGTTTGCAAGTTGAGGACGCCGAGGACAAGACGACTCAGCGGCTGCATCCAGACAAGATGCGCATCAACGAGTTCTGGCAGTCTGGCCAAATGCCCGACATTCAGTCAGAGGTTATCTATTTCCATGAGACGGAAGCCGCCACGTATGCGTCGCTTCGTGTTCGCAATCTGGATGGCTTGCCTGTTGTTTACGATCGCGACTTCATTTTTGTTAAGAACCGATTCTTGGCCACTCGCGAAACCGTTACCTTCGAGCAACCGTTCACTGCCACCGTTTCGCCCGTTTGGAATACACACAATATCGGACCACAGATCGGAAATCACTGGGCGAATACTTTCATTCACCAACCAGTCGGTGACAACGGCACACGAAGCATGAAAACGCCTCCGGTCGATTTGCTTGTGTGGTTTGCCCCACGCCCCGATTGCACGTTACAAATTGTGGATCGCCTGGTTGATGATCCGCGAGCCATCGCCTGTCCGAACCAACTGCGATATGTCTGGCAAGGGACGCCAACCGCAGGACAGCAATTAGTTTTCACGCAGGTCTACTATCCGCATGCTCCTTATCGATCTTTGCCGACATCGAACAACCCGAATCCCGGTTCGAAAGCGGCGTATGCCAATCAGCTGGAGGCAACAGCACACGCCTCCGGGATCTCAATCTTACGAGACGACCTTACAGCGACCGTATTGCGGCTAGAGCTGGAATCGGGCAACGTGGAATGGGTTGCTTTTAATCCGTCGGGTGAAACCTTAAAAGTCGGTCAGGGACAGACTGACGAACATCTGTTCTATTCCGCGCATTCTGATCGGTGACCTCGGCGAGTTGGCCGTAAACGTGCCGCACTTGACTGCTTCTAGATGTGCGAATCAGCGCGCCAGGAGTCGCTGAGCACAATATTGATGTGCGTTTCGTGGCTCATTTGTGGCACAGTTTTGCACTGGAGTTGCGATTACATGCGATACGTACGTGCGTTGCTCGCTGTTGGGAAGCTGTGGCCAAATGGGCACGCAACTTGCGATTGTGTAAGGCGTTCCGAAGTGGATCGGATGTGAGTTCGTTGACCTCAGCCTGGAGCGAGAAAATGAGCAATTACTTCGCAAACAAGAAGATTGTGCTTCCGTATGATTTTTCCGACGAAGCAAATGAGTCGGTGGATGAGGCGTTGAAGATGGCCGACGATTCGACGGAACTTCATATCGTCAACGTAGTCGTTCCGATTCGGGATTATGCGTTGGAAGCAGGAATGACGATCGGTTTGGAAGATGATAAGGTTCGCATGGACACGTCTGCTGGAAAGATGGCAGACAAATTCGGTGACCGATCTGACAAGATCAAGTTTGCAACGCGGTTAGGTGATCCGGGCCACGAGATCAATGACTATGCGTCGGAAGTTGGTGCTGATCTGATCGTCATGCCGTCTCACGGGCGATCTGGCGTCACCCGCTTGCTGCTTGGCTCTGTCGCGGAACGAGTCATGCGACACGCCGAATGCCCGGTTCTGATCCTGCGAAAGCCCCGATAGTTTTTGCTTGACGAAGATTGATGCCGCGAGAACTCATCTCGTGGCATTTTTCAAGTCAGGCCGCTCGATTTCTAGGCACGTCGATGCCTGTGTTGCGATTGCGCCGCAACACTTTCGATTCGGCTGGTGCATTGTGGCGCTGGACCGGATATCTTTAATCGGTGATGAAACCACCGCCTGCTTACCGATTTTCTTTTTGACCGCCAGGAGACGTTTTCATGCCGATGTCTCATCGCCGAGAGTTCCTTCGAACCACATCGTCCACGATCGCAGCGGTTGCGGCCTCAGCCGGGTTTCATGCCGCAGGTGCGGAAAAACAAGAGACCGTCAACTTAGGAATTGTCGGTTGCGGTGGGATCATGTCGCACCATGTCAAAGGTCTGGTTGGACGCCACGAGAAT
Organism: Planctomycetales bacterium; assembly: GCA_020426925.1. GTDB lineage: Bacteria > Planctomycetota > Planctomycetia > Pirellulales > Pirellulaceae > JAGQPC01. The sequence goes on from JAGQPC010000846.1 coordinate 8,218, forward strand.
GTTCGATTTCAGTATCTGTGCGACGTGGACGAACGGCAAATCGACCGCATGGCGGAAAACATCAAAGGTTTCCAGTCGTCTCCGCCCGTTCGAACTTCGAAGTTTGAAGACGTAATTCATGACAAGAACGTTGATGCGGTGATCATCGCGACTCCGCATCACTGGCACGCTCCAATCGCGATCGCGGCAATGCAGAACAGCAAGGACTGCTACATCGAAAAACCGATTTCGCATGTCTTCAATGAAGGGCCCGCAATCATTGCAGCGTCAAAGAAGTACCAGCGGATCGTTCAGCAGGGCAGCCAGATGCGAAGCAGTCCTGTTACCGCGAAGGCCGCAAAACTGCTGGCCGACGGAATCATCGGCGATATCAAGGTTGCCCGCGCATGGACGGCGGAAATTCGAAATGTCGTGAAGCCAGTTCCTGACAGTCCAACGCCACCCGGCGTTGATTACGATCGCTGGCTAGGGCCTGCTCCGTCACGTCCATTCAATCGTCACCGTTTTCACGGATCTTGGAGAATGTATCGAGACTACGCGAACGGAGAGATCG
>JAGQPC010000847.1 GCA_020426925.1 Planctomycetales bacterium
TAGCTACAACGACGATGTGCTGACCTTTCGGGACCGGAGCGGCCCATGCCTGGGCGAGCACGACTCCATCCAGCGCCGCCACGCAGGGCCACGGTTCAAGGTCAATGCGGTCGAAGTCATGCAGCAATCCGACCGTTTGTCCCTTTCTGACTGCAGTCCCGCATTCCACAAGCGGTTCGTAGTGCCCGGCAAATGGTGAAGGAATGAAGCATTCACGACTGACCATCTCCAGCTTCATCTGAGTACCGGCTTTGTGATGCGCGATTGGTTCGATCTCGCCATGCAGCAAGTTGTTATTGATCGCGGCTGCCAGAACTCCCTGTCGACCGTATCGGACTCCTTCCGGATTGACCGATCGGCCCCAGCCGAGTTCTGTGCCAACAGTAATTTTCCCCAGGCGCTCGGCCTCGCTGGGCAAGAGTCCTGGCGTGACATTTTGGTAGACCATCAGTGACGGAGTGCCGTACCAGCGAGCCGTCTGTTCGATCTTTTCGCTTAGCTCCTCGTCTTCGAGAGGGTGGAAATTTGCACAGATGGAAAATCGTGCGACATCACCACCGGAATGGAGGTCGAGGACAATGTGGACGCGCGGCCAGATATATTCACGCACAAAGGCTGCGATGCGGTGCGTGATGCCGGACAACGCGGGGGTCCTACCGGCTTCGTCGACGAAAGCTCGATTCAGATTGACTCCGTCTTCCTGCTGACTCTCCCTAGTTCCCGAAAGAAACGCGGCGGGATTGAGCACTGGAATCAGAATCATGCGGCCTCGAACGTTGCGAATATCAATCTCATGCAACAAGTGCTTCAGGACAACCGGGCCTTCGTATTCGTTGCCGTGATTGGAGCCAAATGCAACTAGACCTTCACCGTCATTCCTCTCAGGACCGATGAATACAGTAAGCGGCACCAAGTGATCGCCCCAGATGCTGTCGTGTTCCAGCGCGACCCAGTAATCACGTCGACCGGGTGAATCGAGGTCCAGTCCTTCGGGTTGAACAATTTTCCGTTCCATACTCTGCCTTTCAGTTTTCAGATTCGTTGTGAATCCGCTCAGTGCAATTCACCATCAGCCAGCACGCTCCTGAAACAAGATACATGCCGGACAATAGAGCAAACAACGGATTCCAGTTTGTGAGTGTCACTTCCGATCCGTCGACGATGGAAGAGGTAGTAAACATGTCAAGAACGACTCCGAAGACAATCGGCATCACGATCCCACCGATTGTTCCAGCCGTGTTTATGATACTAAAGACGGTCGCACTGAACCGCCCACCAAGATCCGTGCAGGTGCCCCATGTCGTCGGCTGACTCCAGTCACTGAAAAACTTGGCGGCCATCAGCAGCCAGGCCGCAGTGACTCCGTCCGACTGCATGACCACCAGCACCAGCATTCCGCACCCGATGACTTTGCCCACGAAGCCGACGATACTGCGCGTCCAGCGGCGGTTTCCCGTGCGGCGAATGAACATGTCGTTCAACCATCCGCCGACGATTCCGCCGAGTGCTCCTCCCCAAAGAGGCAAACTGGCCAGCCACCCGGTTTTTCTGATGTCGAATTCATGTGCCATCAGAAAATAGGTGCCGATCAATCCGACAAACACAACATCCGACCCGGCATCCAGAAACTGCTGTATGGTGAACCACTTGAGACTCCTGTTGCGAACGGCATTTTTCAGCGGAAGGACGGACTGTTGCGGTTTAGCTGAATTGACAGTGGCTTTCCCTTCTGTGAGGAGTTCTCGCTCCGCGTCATTGACGCGAGGATCGTGCTGCGGGGAATCGCGGAAAGCGAAATAGAAGACGAAGCAATGAATGATTCCGACGCCCGCAATCAGAGTGAGTGCCAATTGCCATTGAAATCCACAAACACCCATCAGTAGTGTTCCCAGGATTATGGGGGACATCGCTCCGCCAGCTCGTCCAAATGTGGTGGCAACCCAGCCCTGTAGCGTTGTGCGCATTCGTGACGGAAACCACTCATGGCTGATATTGGTGAGCGACGGATAGCAGCCCGCCTGAGCCGCTCCGAACAGCAGCCGCCAAAAGCCGAGCAACAACAGATTTCCGGTATACGCGATTCCTGCTATCGCTACTGACCAGACAGCGACGATGGCCGTCAGAAAGCGATGCGGGCCAAAGCGGTCCGCCACAATGCCGCTGGGAATCTGTCCCGAGGCATATGTGTAATAGAACAGCGAGAACAGGAATGCTGTCTGAGTATTCGTCAATGAAAACTCTTCCTGCAGTTTTGGACCGATGATGTTCCAGCTGTAACGATGCAGATACAGCAGGAACGAAGTTGCACACGCCAGACCAAAGACCAGCCATCGCACGTTCGTCAAAGGCATGGACGGAGCATCTGTTGCGGTATGTGGACTCGATTGGTTCAAATTGCAGGCTTTCTCGGGACTCAGTAGGGCGGGACTCAATTGCCAGGAGTCGAACGGGCACGAGTGACGTGCCCGACAAAAATTTGTAGTACCGGATTTAGCCGGAATTGCCCGCAGCCCCAGCTGACTTCCGCCTACAGACGGTACTACGAACATGTCATTCGTATCTGCGGCGACAATTCCACAATCACTACCGGAACTCAGTGCGTTCCGGACAAAAACGTTTCATGCCATCATCATTCAATTCGAATCCAAGTCCGGGCGTGTCGGGAATCGCCAAACAGCCTGCGTCATCAAGTTCAAACGGCACTGCACTCAGGTCTTCAATGTAGGCACATGGAGTGAGATACTCGACGTATCGCGCATTCGGCAGGAAGGCCGAAATCTGCAGATCGGCTGCAAGTCCGACGGCTGTGTTCCAGCCATGCGGAATTACCTGAACATTGCAGTCCTGAGCCATCTGAGCAATTCGTCGAAATTCGCTTAAGCCACCACACTTCGTAACATCCGGCTGAATAATGTCGAAAGCTCGGCGTTGCAGAAATGACTCAAATGACTGTCGCCGTGTGAGCACCTCTCCTCCGGAAATTGGTACCGGCGACGTACGAGTCAGTTCCACAAACCCATTGATATCGTCGGGAGGCAACGCTTCTTCAAACCAGACGATGTCGTAGTCGGCGAGCATCTTTGCTGTCTCTCTCGCCCAGTTGGTCCCGTGAGGCCAGAACTGCTCGCTTCCTCCTGCGTCCACCATCAGTTCAATGTCGTCGCCGACCGTCTTTCGTGCTGTCTGCACAAGGATTTCGTCGAAACTGCGACTACGTCGTCCAAATGGCCGCCAGCCCATCTTGATGGCTTTGAACCCACGCGCCACGACGCCTGCCAGGTTTATTGACAGGGCTTTCGGCTCATCAAACAGAATCGATCCGTAGGCTTTGACGCGGTCGCGGTAGTTGCCTCCCAGAAGTCGGGAAACGGGTTGACCGCAGACCTTGCCCATGATGTCCCATAGAGCGAGATCGATTCCGCTGATCGCATGAGTGACAGCGCCGCCTCGCCCCTGCCAGAAAGTTGATTGATGAAGAGTTTCAGAAACGTGTTCCGGCTCAACGGCAGATGCGCCTTTTAGCAACGGCCAAAGCAGCTCCACTGCGCCGTTGACCAGTTTGCCTGACGTAAAGCAGCTTCCGTATCCAATGGGACCATCGTCGGTGTAGACCACCAACAACGTATGCAGATCTTCCTGCGGTTCATGGCCCTGAGGCCAGCCACCGTCCACCGTTCCGCCCGTGAGCGGACACACATCGATTCCAGTAATCTTCATAGCGTGTGGTCACCTGAGTGGATGCCTAAAGCTGCGCCAATCCAGTGTTTTTGAAAGAGGCTGTCAGAGAAACCATCATATTGTATACGAATTGTGGCGAAGGCGGATTGAATCCCCATTCTGCTCCCGTCTGCGAAGCCGTCCCTGCCAGAATGGACTTGATCGTGTTGATCGAGCGATGACGCCAAGGTCGTTCGAACTTGAAACGTGCGCGATTGCAGATGCAGATCTGCAGTCAACTTGCTAGCGATCGATTCGCGAATTCAGCGGGCTTGTGCGGCTACACTCTGCGACCTAGCGAAGATGGCGTGCGCATCGACCTATCGGAAGACTAACTTGCACGTTTTTAAGCGTGGCAAAATGAACCAAAGGCGAAGGCTTTTCTAGAGCGGTACTAATCGCTCGATGTCCGAACCAAAGCGACCGATGGTTTAATTTGATAGTTTCCCCGCAACTCCTTACGGTAGAGAGCAAGAATGGTCTGCCTTAAACCATGTGTGCTAGCGGTGCTGCTTGCTGCGGTCCAACTAACTTCAATGGCCGCTGCACAAGACGACAATTCACTTTCGGAATTGCAGGCGAGGATCGAATCGCTTGAACAGCAGAATCTTGCGCTCATGGAGCGTCTCATCAGCGAGCCATTCCAAACGCGACCCGTTAGCGAAACCGAACCATCGTCCATTCCGGTAACCGAAATTCAGTCGGCTGTTGACAGGTACTTGCAAGATGTAGCGCAAGCTGCGGATGAACCGCAGCAGTACGAAGTCGGCAAACACCTCGACATGAGTGCTCGCTGGCAGAATGGTGGCGTCGCAGGTTTCTACGTGGAAACACCAGACGATTCGTTTCGTGTTCACGTTGGCGGACGTACACAAATGGACTTCGTAGTCCTTAATGGTGACCAGTCTATCGAGAATTCAGTCGATCCTTTGCGCGACGGCGTGAATTTCCGTCGTGCCCGATTTGCAATCGATGGAACGCTGTGGGGAGTCGTCGACTTCTGGATGGAATATGATTTTCTGAATACAGCAAACGTCGAGCCAACCGTAGGTGCAACCCAGTCAAACGTGGTAAACACGACTGCGCCTACGGATCTGTGGGTGGCGTTCAAAGAGCTTCCGGCCATCGGAAATGTGCGTATTGGTAACCAGAAGCCGCCGCTATCTTTTGAGCGATTGACAAGCAGCCGCTTTTTGAACTTTCTCGAACGTTCGACGAACGTCGATGGTTACATTAACGGACTCGATAACGGGTTTCGGCCCGGAATTCAGGTTTTCAACTGGGCTCCAAACGAGCGCATGACGTGGGCGGTAGGTGTGTTCAAAAACAACACCACGGTTCTTGGCTGGAATCAGGGAGACGGAGAATACGACGTCACGGGACGGCTGACTGCTCTACCTTGGTATCAATACGATGGGCGCTACTTGATGCACGTAGGCATTGGCGCGAGCCATCGAGACACAGACGAGGGACGCGTTCGATATCGAGCGCGCACGTTGCTCCGAAACGGTCCTTCTGCACTGCACAGCACACTCGCGCAAGTGCGTGCACTTGCCGATAACGAGACAGTGCTCGTGCCCGAACTGGTGATCGTGAATGGTCCCGTCAGTTTAGAAAGCGAATACTTCGCGGTTTGGGCGAACGACACGCAATTTCCAATTAACGCGCCGGTTCAGCGTGGCACAACGTTTTACCAGGGCGCATACGCCACATTAGGATACTTCCTTACTGGTGAGCACCGCCGCTACGATACCAAGTACCCCAGATTCGATCGCGTAAAGCCGTATGAAAATTTCTTCTGTGTAAAAGGGTGCAGAGGCCCAGCTGTGGGTTGGGGTGCCTGGCAGGTGGTGGCCCGTTATGACTGGATGGATATCGAGGACGGCGGAGTTGCCGGTGGCGAGATTCACGCAGGCACTTTTGGGATCAACTGGTTTCTCAATCCGAACATGAAAATCCAGAGCAACTACGTTTACGAACAGTTGGACTCACCGACTCCCAACACAAGTGGCGACGTTCACGGATTTGGAATGAGACTGCACATCGATTTCTGATTTCTAAGTCGACACGCCTTTGACTACAGAAATGTCAGTTCGCGCCCCAATGGCTTTGGCTGTAGCTGTCAAGCCTGACCATTATGTCAGATCGCGTCTTTGGGAAATGATTCCGTACTGAAACACGCTTCCGCCTTTGTTTGCGATGGCCCTCGAATGACCGTAAAATAGCGAGCAACTTTTAAGACTGAAAAACGTTCCGGAACAGCTCACGAAAACACGCCACCTCTATGCGAACGAAACAGCATAGGGGGATGGCGTGTTTTTTTGTTTATTGAAACGAGCACGATTATATGACAAGGAACACTTTCAACACGTGTCGCGCCCTGGCGGTTTTGTTGATTGCTGCCTTCACGAGTTCACCTGCCAGCGCAGACCTCGTCGGGTATTGGGATTTCGAAGGTTCTGCTGTTGATAGGTCGGGAAGCGGGCTAGATGGAACGCTAGCCGGAGATGCTGCTTACGATGCTGATACTCCGCCGCAAATTCAAAGTGCGAGTTCCGTGCTGTTGGACGGTGATGGTGATTGGGTCTCGCTCGGCAATCCAAGTGAGCTGAATTTCGGCACCGAAGACTGGACAGTCGCTGGCTGGTTGAAAACGACAAGAACCGGTTTGGGTGATGAAAACGAAGGAACGCTGTTTGGCAACGGAGGCGACTGGCAGGGAGGTATTCGCTACACCATTGTTCTGAGTGAAGGAGGCATCGAGGGCGTGCCGACACTCGTCATCGACGACGACGCAGCGGCTCCCGGTTCTCGATTCAACAAGCAGGTTCTAAATGCCAGAACGGCCGTTAACGATGGGAACTGGCACCATGTGGTTGGCGTCAGAAGCGAGGGAGAGCTGCAAATCTACGTGGACGGCAATTTTGAAGGGAGTGCGCGGTTCAACCCTGCGTATGACCTGACCGGACTCGACCAACATCCAGCCTACATTGGCGCGATCACTGACAATCGAAATGGCGAGGTCTTCAAGATGTTCGACGGACGCCTTGACGATGTTGCGATTTGGAATGAAGCATTGTCCAGCGACGTCATCGCCGGCCTAGCGGCCGGGACTGTGACACCGCTGACGGTTCCAGAACCATCGACGCTCGGACTGCTTGTCTTTTGGATGGTTCTCGTTCTGCGTAGTAAGAGACGGGGGAGGTGATTGCCACATCGCTGGTGCGCAGTTTTCGTGGCCGGTACTTCTGTGCGAACCGGCGCAGCGTCAAAGGTACGCATCAAGCTGAGCGTTGCGCGGCGTAAGTCCGTCGAGCTACTGAGGAACGAACAGTTGGATGTTGCGGTAACTTACGGCGCCGTGATCGCCTTGGAACATTAATGGCCCCGTTGCGGCTTCTCCCAGCCCAAGGTTGCCGCCGGTTGGCCCAGAGACCTCGACGTTTTCGTGAATGGTTTTGCCGTTGAGGATCACACGTTCGAACATCGCATTCGCGACTTTTTTGTCGCCTTCAAATCGAGGCGCCTTGAAATCGATGATGAACTGCTGCCATTGGCCTGGCTCTTTGGCGGCGTTTTCCTTAGGTGCGGCAGCGCCGTAGATGCCTCCAATGTCAGCGGGCCCTGCTTCTTGTTTGCCCCAGCTATCGAAGACCTGTACTTCGTAATTCCCGTGAAGATAAATCCCGGAGTTCGATCCTTTCGGAACCATCAATTCGATTTGCAGACGGCAATCACCAAATCGTTCGTCAGTGAATATGTCGACGCCACCGCCTTGTGCGTTGACTAACTCGCCAGGTTTGTCTTCAACCGTGAACTTCCCGGGGTCTTCACTGTCCAGTGTCGCCCGGCCGACAACCCAGTGACTGCCGCTCGCATGCTTCAAACGCCATCCTTTCAAGTTCTCCTTGTTGAAAGGTTCGATCGACTTTGCGGTTTGTAGCTCACCAGCCAACCGGCCACTCGGAGTTGCATCAGCTTGCAGGTCGCCCAACACGTATTGCATACCCGCAAGGTAGTGCTGCATGACGGTCGGCGTGTAAAAGATGAATTCGTTGTGGCCTAAAACGGAATAGAAAATCCGTCCCTTCCCGAATTCGCGAATCCAACTGATTGCGTAGTCGGCGTCGTTTCGTGCACCTAAACTGACGTCAAACTTTTCTTGATCAAGACTCAACAGGACTCGCAATTTCGAGCGATCGTACGGTTGATAGCCTCCGTAGACGCCTTCCGCATTTCGCGGCGCGAACTGATAGATCTCGTCCTTGATGTTGAAGCCGGCGTTTGCGTCGAACATCGCAGTCAGCGGGTGATCGGGCGAATCGACTTTAATCGGAACATCCGTGTGCCAAGGGTGACCTGTAAACCAGCCGCCCATCATGTCGCCGTATTCCTTCCAGTTGTAAAACGCGTCAGTCGAAGAGTGGGTTCCGAGCACACCTTTTCCGGACTCGACAAATTCCAGCAGGTTGCCCCTGCGTTTTTCGTGAGTGGCCTTTTCCTCGTCCGTCATTTCTTCCGGTTTCTTTGTGGCGAGAAAATCGCCAGTCACGTTCAGCATGACAATCGCGTCGAACTGGTCGAGGTTTTCTTGGTCGAACATCGACGGATCTTCAGAATGCACTGTCGTGAATGCTCGTGTCTTTTCGCCCAGCATCTGAAAAGACTTCGCGCCCGTTTCAATCGACGCATGGCGAAATCCGCCAGTTCGCGAATACAGAAGAACGTGTCGCGCGACCTGCGGTTCAACGACCACTTTATCTGGCAAGGCATCGTTGATTCTCGCAATGACATCGGCGCGAACTTCTGCACCGGAAACCGAAGTTGCAAGAAACGCGTAAAACGCTGTAAGGCAAATGAGTAGTGGCAAGCGACGAACCATATTTCCAACCTCAATCGACATGCGGCAAAGAACATTCATCCGGAACGCGAGTAATTCATCACGTCCAGTGCGAGCGGATTATAGCCGCAAAAGTGTCGTGAGTGTTGAGGCGTTTGGCTCATCCTCCTGTTCCGTCAGCAGTCACTCCCACAGTACGTTGAGGCTGTCCATATTTCACGCCGGAGATTTTGATTTGAAGCCGGCCGATCGCGTTCATGATGGGCGTGACAATGTTGTAGGGACTCTGGCCGGCGAGACTGCTGTGGTGAAATTTGATGTGGTCCGCGCCGACTCGTCCTTGTCCGACGGTGGCGTCGAGTGGTATCCAACGATCTGTAATCCAAACTTCGTTCCACATGTGGTACAGAAATCCTTTTCGCTCTTTGTCGAACACCAGTCCGACGACGACTCGAGCGGGAATGCCGTAGTTGCGACACGCGGCGGCGAGCAGAACGGCGTGCTCGCTGCAATCTCCCGATCGTTTTTCGACAACTTGACCAGCCGCGTCAAACACTTGAGTCGTTTCCGTTTTATCGAGCTGTTCGAAGATCGCGCTTTCTAAAGCCTTCGCCGTTTTCCACGAGTCTCCGCCGCGAGTCGCAACGGCGTCGACGAACGCCTTTACGCGGTGGTCTTCGCAGTCGACTAGTGAGTTCGCGATTTTTTCCTGATCGGTCGGCGGCGTTTGAGGGAAACCTTCGATACTCGGCGAATCTGGTTGGACGGCCGTCACTCGCATAAACAGAGTTCCGCCGCTGGTGACTTTTACTTCTTGGCCAAGCCCGTGCCAAAAGAGTTTTTCGGCAGGTATCGATTCCGACGTGATCATGTACACGGCTTTGGCGGGAAACTTGTCTTTCGCCAATTGGACTTCCGTTTCGACGACATTGCCAAAACCAAGATCGACATCGTACGGACGGTTCAGGGCGTTCGCTTCGCTTTCTGTGACCAGCACCATTGTGCGATTCATGAACGGGTATTCGATTTTTTCGATCGTGCCTGCGTCGTTCACCCACAGAACCGACACTGCCGACAAATCTTCGTTTCCGGCATTCTGGCTTTCGATCCGAATGAGTTGTTTTTCTTGCGTTCCGATTTGCGTCACTTCTTGTCCGGTGACCGAAAGCGTGACCCGAGTCATCGCGCCTTGCAACGGACGATAGACCAGAACTTCGCGAGCTTCGTCCGGTGTCATCGGTTTGTTCCATAAGGATTGCTCGATGGCGAAAATTGACGGGCCATTTGGAGGCCATCCCATCGAGAACCGCTCCGCCGGTTCCATCGTTTCGTTGCGAGTAACATCGACTTTATTTCCGCGCACGATACCTTCGACACGAGTCGTCGTCTGGCCGCTTGTCAATTCGTAGCCGAACGAATGGATGGAGCCACTGTGCGTTTCGATGCTGGCTTGAGTTAGGTCTTGCACGTTACGTTGAGCGAATCGCATGGTTTCGAGATGGTCGCTGCTCACCAATCGACGTATCGTTTGTTCTTGTTGTTGAATGTCGTGCACGACAAATTTGCGCTGGCCAATTTTCGAATTGTTTACGTAGTGAGCATACCAAAGCGTTTTTCTCGACGCAGCGTCATCTGGCGGTTCGTCTGCCCACAGCAGATCAATGCCGCTCGACGTCGGTTTCGCGTAGGAGAAATTCGGGCCTCGCTTTTGACAACTGCAGCTAAAAACGCACACGATCACCACCATACAAATGGCGTGTACTCGAGTGTGACACAGTGTCCAGCGGCATAATGACGTAACG
>JAGQPC010000848.1 GCA_020426925.1 Planctomycetales bacterium
GCGCTTTTACCCGAGCGGTAAAGAAATGCTGTCGGGTTTCATGCATTCACCCGTCCGGCAACGGGAAACACGGCTGGTAACGGACACCAAGGTGATCCAGTAGTTCCAGCAGTTGACAATACAATTCGAAATTGTACTTTCATTTGTCGAGAGGATGAACCGAATTATCTGCTCCCCGATGGCACTCCAAACCCCAACAATGGAAATATTAGGGCGCTAGTTTACGCAAACCGTAAGAGCGAGGGGACGGACTTCGTAAACTGTATTTTTGACGGATTCCCAAGGTACGAGTACCATATTGGATCGGGCGTTAGTGATCCGATATTTCCTTCTTTCCCCCCGAATCTTTCGTTTGACCATTGTTGCTTTTTTGAAAATGGCACCGGTTTTCCGGCAGCAGCCGCAGCGGCACCAAACGTAGTAGTGACAACCGACCCATTAGAAGACCATCTTACATTCACGTTAGACCTGACCTCTTCTGGTGGTCAGCAATGTCACGAAGACGGAACATTGACAGTACCTGAAACCGTGGATTTTACGGGAGTGATACCTCGGAAAATCGGCTATCGTGTCGATATTGGGGCGAGAGAATCTCAACAGATTGGTCCCTAAATATGGAGCATGGGATGCAAGTTAATACACAGGTTCTCATCGCAGTAGCACTGAGCTTTGCTGCGAGAACGTTGATCGCCTCTGACGTGCGACTCTTCGAGGAGTCCTTCAATGGTGTTGGCGAGTTTGCAGATGTAAGCGGGCAGTTGGATGGGCTGGATCTCCCAGGTTGGTCGGCTTCGTTGGCGGAGGACATTGAGCTCGACGGAACCATCCCGTTGTCGTTCTCATCTTTTGGTGTCGAATGGGCGGAACTGCAGATGAATGACGTTGAATGGTCCGGCAGCTTTATCCAGAGGCTTGAGATACGCGGAGTCTCAATGTCTGTGCTCGAAGGGCAAATGATGGCGACAGCTCATCTTTCGATGACGCACAGTTTTGCGAACCGACAGAGGCTTGCGTTGGGCTTGGCAATTGGATTCGCAACTGACGGGGTTGTTTTAGCGACAGAAGCGAACGACGATGTGTCACTCGTTTATGATGGCGGCGAAGACGTTGCGATAGAGTTCGTTTACCACGATGACTTAGCGCTCGTGGAGTGGCGGGTTGATGGTGATCTAGATGATAGCGTTCCCGCCGTACAAGTCGGGACCGCCTCATTTGCCGTAGTCGACGACAATGGACTTCGTAACATCACTATTTCATCTGGAACTGGTTCGGGTGGAACCCTCGAAGCCGAAATCGACCATTTCAGCTTCAGCGCAATCCTCCCTGGCGACTTCAACTACGATCGATCCTTCGATACTCATGACCTAACCGTTCTCGCCAATGACTTGGGCACCAGTGAGCCCAGGCGAGACCTAAACAGAGACTCAATTGTCGATGCGACCGACCGGGATGTCTGGGTTCACGACATTGCCAAGACGTACTACGGTGATGCGAACCTCGATGGCGAATTCGACACAGCCGATTTCGTTTCCATTTTCAATTTCGGACAGTACGAAGATGAAATTGTTGGAAACTCAACTTGGGAAACCGGTGACTGGAATCTCGACGGGGACTTCACGACAGCCGATCTAGTGCTCGCGTTTCAAGACGGCGGATACGAGAAAGGACCGGTTGCGGTTGTGCCGGAACCAGTGTTCTCGACTCTTCCGTTGCTCCTGTTGTTGACTTGTCGACGTACTCTTTCGTGCGGTTGGTAGTCTTTATTGCTCTGCTGACCCACCATAACGTGAGCAATTACAACGCCCACGTTAATTGGGACGCCATCGACACTGAACTCCACGGGACGCCGTTCGATTGAATCACCTTGGCAAAGACAATCCTTCCGTGTCCTTCGCCTCGTTTTTCAGCTCTGCCAACGCCTCTGAAACACGCTCACTCACGCGAATCATCACGTCCTCCCAGCCGTTAAGCTGTGAAATTTCGTCGCACATGATTTCGACCAGGCGGTTAGCAAATCGAAAGATGCTTGGGCGGGTCAGCAGCTCATGCTCGATTAGCTGCCGCCTGAACTCATTTTTCTGCAGACGGTCCAAAGTGTTTAAGAGCGAGTTGGCAAGGCTCACGTTACCTTTCTGCACAGCCTCCTCAATTAGTGTGCGGCAGACCGCGATTTCGTTCTTGCGACTTGTCGAATCTTCAACGTCAGCAAACTCGCCGACTCGCTTTTGTTGCTCGCTACTTGCAAGCCTGTACAGTTCTTTAGATTTGTCATTTTTCATTCGCCATTTACCTCCAGCCAGTAGCGCGGCACATCTCGATGGATGTAGCCAAGTAGTTCCAACGCGCGATCCCAAAGGCGTCTTACTTCGTCTCTGATTTCAGCGACTGTCGTCATATCGCGTCGATTAATCAGTGCGGCGGCTTGTGTGAAATCGCCGTTTGTTTCGACAATCTGCTTGGCTTCGTAAAGCTGTTCCCATGTCTGTATGAAATGAAGATATGCCTTTTGTCTTTCGCCGGTTGGATTGTCATAAGGATTGTTGGACATAACGCCGCTGTTGCTTGCGCCAAGATTAATTACTTTTCCCATCGCTCACCTCCGAACTTACGATTTCCCAATAGTCCACGCCGCTCAATTCACCTGTTTGCAGCTTGTCGAATCGAGCCCGCAATTCGTCAATCCGCTCGTCAGACTCACCGTCCCTAGTCGCGATTCGAATATCTAGTTCCGCGTTTTCATTCGCGCGAATCCAGACAGGATTGGATTCGCGCTCCTTGCGTTCGGCTTCCGCTTGAATCTCAGCGTCACGGTCATCTGCGAGTTGTGACAGCCTGGCACGCGTCTCTTGTCGTGCCTTTGATTTGCCCCACAGCTTTTGATTGTCGAGTTCAGCCGCCATGCGAATTTCGTTTTGATTTTCTTCTGCCTTGTTGCTACGGGATTCGCCGTCTTGAAGGATTCGTTCCATCAATGACCGTTGGTCTGGTGAGAACTTGCCTTCGAGCATCAGTTGATGCTCGCGAAGCGATAATTTGCGCCCAGCTTTGGAGTTGTTGGCATCGATGACTGAGGCGCCACTTCGTTGCGCGGCTTCGACTGCTCGGCGACGAGATGATGGACTGGACCGCTCGTAGGGAAAACTTTCACCCGTGAGTGAGCATTTGATTTCTCTGCCGTTGTCAGACGTCGGCACGTCGGTTCTTGGACGTTGTGGCATTTGATTTATGCCTCCATTGAGTTGTTGAAAAATGAATGGCGTCCAACGTGGACGCCATTCGAAGAAATGAGTCACCATAAATCTCGTCCAGTGACTCAGGCCCACACTCGCGAGGTGTGGTAGGCAAGTCACGGGCGCCCGGACTTGCTGTTTCGGAATATGCTCGCCAGCATCTGCTTGGAGAAATGGGCGACGATGCAGGGCGAGCAAATGTTTCATCCCACCACCGCCCAATAGATGACGAGAAGGGCGGTGGTGGGCAGCGGGCAACCAATGCGTACCCGCGCGGGGTTAATCTACTTGGATGCATCGGCAAGCATCAAGTCTGTTTGATCTTTGACGACATAATCAGGTTTGATAGATACGCCAACGTATCCACGGACCTGATTACCCTTCGGTCCCCGCTGTTTAGGTTGGACCTTTACAGCGGACCGAAGGTTCTTGCCAAATATGCCTTTGTCGACCGCAAATAGGTCGTGCTGATGTGAATATCGTGTAAACGACGCATATAAATCGGTTGTCGATGTCCAGGCATCGGAATCCAAAATCAAACATTCGTTGACGAATGCTTTAACGGGGCTGCCCGCGACAGCGAGTTCGTGTTGGATCTCTCTCGATGATTCTGGGAGTGTGAATCGGCGTTGCTTTCGTAGCCGAATCAATCCGTCCAGCGCCCAGTTGAATAACCCAGGCAGATTCTCCTCGGCAATCAACCGAGCCTTTAGGTTTTCGTCACGGTCATCTTCGTGGACTGGATTGTCAAATTGCAATACCATCAAGCGACGATTGATTGCATTCGAAGCATCCCGAAAGACAGGCATGTCGTTGCTGACGCCCATGATTTTCGTTGGTAGCACCAGTGACACGGAACCTTTTTGCTTTTCCTCGATCCGTGTCATGTCACGTCCGGTTATCTGATTGATGCGGCTAACAATCGGTCCGCTAAAGTCTCGTTTGCGACTGTCTTGACCTTCATTGAAGATGATCAGAGACTTGCCAAGAACACCATCAAGAGAGAACGTCTTGTCCAAGTTGTAGATGTCCAGTGCGGCAATATTCTGCATTGATACGAGTTGCTGTATGACGGTGACGATCGTCCCTTTGCCACTTGCAGGTTGTCCGAGCAACCACAAGAACTTCTCGAAACTCGTATCACCGGTGAGTAGGTAACCGCACCATTCTTGCAACAACATTCGTTCTGCGTCTGAATTTAACGTCGTATCTAGGACATCCAGCCA
>JAGQPC010000849.1 GCA_020426925.1 Planctomycetales bacterium
ATTCGCAATCGCGAAAAGAGGTTGAGCGATTTCGTGAGCGATTCCACCCACCATTTCGCCCATGCAGCTTACCCTGGCAACATGAGCCAAATGCGTCTCCTGTTCACGGAGCAGTTCTTCGGCCCGCTTGCGACGGTTGATATCGCTTAGCGTCACCAACGACTCAGTAGGGTTACTTTCACGGACAGTGCAATCCGCGTATACCCAAATGGGTTGGCGTTGGTTTCGGATGCGACATTCAAGCGATTGTTTTGCTTTGGAAGCACCAAGACGCCGGAATGTTCGATGCAGATTGTCCTGGTCGTCAGCAATCACGTGCCGGGCGATTTTCGTTCCGATAAGGGCCAACCGCTCGAGTCCAAACAGTGTGCACGCGGCCAGATTGGCCCTCTTGATGACGCCGTCCTCATCCAGTGTCAGATACCCGACCGGTGCAAGTTCATACAGTTCGGAGTAGCTATCTCGGGAATCCTGCAATTGAATCTGTGTATGGCGGAGCTCTTCGTTTTGCATCTTGAGCTCGATTTGATGCACCTGCAGTTCATGGACCAGGGATTGAAGGTCTTTGAGTGGTAGCCGCTGGATATCCGAATTGGTTCTGCGGAGTGTCTCTTCGGCTCGCCTTCGGAGACTGTCTGCGTTTGCAGAATCAAGCGGGTCTCTCATGACTCGTCCTTCCCGAGATTTGCCGATTCATGCGATCACCTTGCGTCGGCCACATCATTGAAGGTCAGCAAAACAAGTCCAGGGCGATTGGGCTGTTGCATCAGACGTCGTCCACTTAGAAGCATTGTTTTGTGCCCAATTGCAGGAAATTCGAAGTCGACCTCGTAGCCTTCAAACGAGGAGTTCTCCGGCAGAACTGACTCAAGTAAATCGCGCAGCTTGGCGATATCCCATTGCCCTGTTCCCAGCTCGCCGACGAGACGACCTTCGACTGCCCCCCGCGTTAGCTGAAACCGCTTGTAGAAAGCTGAATTGGCCGAAATCACGCGGAGCTGCTCATCAAGCACAATGAAAGGCTCCGAAATGGACGCAATAATGCTTTCCGCATAATCCCTGGCCTCGCGAATCTCTTTGATGTCGATGAGCGTGATCACCACACCATCGATCATGTTTTCGGAGGTACGGTACGGCAAGATCCGCACGCGATAACAGGAGTTGCCATCACGCGTGAGGATTTCTTTTTCTTCAAATGCAAGCGTCTCCAACACGCGGCTGGCGTCGTCGACAAGGTCAGGATAGTCGAGGTCGTGAACTATTTCACCAAGATGTCTTCCGACATCTACTTCTCGGACTTTGAAAACTTTGGTGGCCGATTTGGCGAAGCGTTTGATTTGGATTCTGTTATCCAGAAACAGAGTGGCGATTTCCGTGCTGTTGAGCAGATTCTGCATGTCATCATTCGTGTGCGATAGTTCATCGAGCTTACTCGACAGCTCAGCATTAACGGTTTGCAGCTCCTCGTTCAACGACTGCATTTCTTCCTTCGATGCTTCCAATTCCTCGTTGGCGCTTTGCAGCTCTTCATTGGTGGACTGCAGTTCCTCATTGGTTGATTTCAGCTCTTCATTGGTCGTATCGTATTGTTCAATCGTGGTTTGCAGCGTCTCTTTCATGTACCGCAGCTCGTGTTCCAGTTTTTCAAGACGTCCGTCTTGCGGTTGTTCGGCTCCTTCGGTTGAGTTGCTCTGCCGCTTGGGAAGCGCGGGCACAAATGTCACCATCAGCAGCCCGCGAATTGGCTCTGGTTCACTAATTTTCTGAACACTGATATCCACCTCCGTGACGTCACCGTTCGATTTCACCTTGATGTTCCTGTGAACAACCGGCTTGTCAGACGCGGTCGCGTGGCGAACTGCGGCCGCTAAGTCGAGTTGCAGACCATCACGAGCCATCTCGATGAGATTGTTGCTCATGTGTCCAGAAGGAAGTTCCAGATACAAACCCGTCTTGCCCTGCACATGAACGATGTCGCCACGTCCATCGACAATGACCGTGGGTGGCACGTAAGCCGACATCAAATGTTCCTTCAGCAGATCCGTTGCTGAGCGGGGAGTTGCTGTCTTGGGGCTTGTGAGAGTTTTGCCTGGAATCACATGATCGGTGGAGGAGAGCGGAAACTCGGGATGTTTGGCCGTCGCGGATTCTCTGCGTCGGTAGAGCTTCCATTTTTTACTCACGGCTTCAAACAAGTCCTGCGACGCTCCAATCGTTTCGGAAGTCCCCAGAAACAGCAGCCCGCGCGGACTCAGTGCGTAGTGAAAAACCGGCATTAAGCGTTCTTGCAAGTCACTGTTGAAGTAAATCAGGAGATTGCGACACGAGAGCAAATCAAGTTTGGTAAACGGTGGATCGTTAATGATGTTCTGCGGAGCGAAGACGACCATCTCACGAATTTCTTTCTTGATACGATAGCCGTTGTCTTCTTTGGTGAAATATCGCTGCAAACGTTGTGCGTCCATGTCGCCCGCAATACCTTCTGGGTAACGACCGACACGGGCCGTCTCGATTGCATCGCTGTCCAGGTCGGTGCCAAACACCTGCACCGCAAGATTCTTGCCCAGAGCAGAAAGACATTCGTTAATGATGATCGCTACCGAGTAAGCCTCTTCTCCTGTAGCACATCCCGGGACCCACGCCCGAAACGTGTCATCGTCGCTTTTTGATTCGAGTTGTCTGTGAACGTTCGCACCCAACGTCTCGAATGCCTCGCGGTCCCGAAAGAAATTCGTGACCGTGATCAGCAACTCGTTAAAGAGTTGGTCAGCTTCATACGGATGTTCCTGGAGGAAACTGGCATAGACCTGGGGAGATTCAATCTGGTGGACGTTCATGCGTCGTTCGACGCGCCGCGTAATCGTGCTCGATTTGTAAGACGAAAAATCGTGGCCGGTTCGAGTGCGCAGCTGCCTAAATATCTTTGGCAAGGCGTGGGCTAACTCATCCGATGTCGACGCCTCCGAAACGCCGAGGTAGGCACCGCCGATATAGGCCACAAGTTGCGACGGCATATCCGACGCAGCCAGGACGTAGTCGGCCATTCCCGTTCCAATCGCACTATCCGGCATCCCCGCATACTTGGCGGATTCAGGTTCCTGCACCATGACCATACCCGACGCGCCCTTGATGGCTCTCAGGCCAAGTGTGCCGTCAGTTCCGGTACCGGACAGGATGACGCAGATGGCTCGCTCTCGTTGGTCTTCCGCCAGTGAGCGAAGGAACGAATCAATCGGCAGATGGAACGTCTTCTCCTCGGGCGTGTCGATGAGCTGAAGCGCGCCATGCGACACTTCCAGTTGACCATGCGAGGGAGCAATGAAGACTTTGTTTGCCTCCAACCGGTCTCCATCTTTGGCTTCGGTGACTGGCAACGACGTATGCTTTGCAAGCAGTTCTGGTAAGAGACTTGTATGGCCCGGGTGCTGGTGCGTAACAACGACAAATGCCATGCCACTGTCGGGAGGAACCTGATCAAAGAATTGTGTCAGCGCCTCCAGGCCGCCCGCAGAAGCTCCCAGGGCCACGACAGGGATGCGGGGATTGGCGCTCTGTGCGTCGGACTTCGTTCTTTTCTTGTCCTTCCTCTCGGCCACCTCAAGTTCTCCCAGGGACTTGCTGCCAGCCAGTCAGGCCTGCGCTGCAAGAAGAGATGCAAAAGATGAGGCAAGCCGCTTTAATAATATGCAAGAGACCATAATTCATATCGAATGTAAACAGGCTTCGGAGCTGTTGGGTGACGCCAATCTCAATTGATACAATCGCATAATCAAACTCCCATGGAACCAAGCTGACGGTTTCGTAGCCGTGGCATCCCTGGCTGGGCAAAGAAATGATTGTCGAGCAGTTGGCCGTTCGATCAGGCTGTGCTTTGTTTCGGTGTCACTGTGCCAGTTCGCATATCAGTCGGCAAGATGCGCAGTCCACCGTTGCCTGTCGCGATCCCCGCATCACTAATCCGCGCATGCAATCGTGGTAGATGGGTAAACGCTCGCGCCAACTCCAGTGCGCTCGTGATCGACGCAGAAAGACGCTCTAGTCTAGTCGAGGATTCCATCCCAAAACATGAGCCGACCACCATCAGCTTTCACCGCTTTGACTTCACCATCCTGAGACACGATGAATCCAATCGCCTGTTCGCATTTGTGGCACGCGGAAAAGACGGACTGGTGTCGAAGGCCCCATTGGTCGCACGAACAGTCTCTCCCGGTAAGAGCATCCAGCACTGTCATGCCCTGTGGCAGCAGAACCGGAAATCTGACGCCAAATCCCTGAATGCGCAGGTGATCATCAAGGAGCACCGCTCCGTCGGCCGCTGCCAACAGACTGATTTGGCTGATGCTTCGGATCAACCGCCGGCTCGACCGGTGGAGTTCGAGTTGAAGCCGGCATCTCTCCAATTCTGCATCTGCTTTCAATTTGGAACGAGGCTCGCGAAGCAAATCATCAAGACGCTTATAAGCAATGACTTCGGCAGCGAGACCGCCATGCTCAGATACTGTGTAGGTGAGGTGTGCAAATTGTTCATTGAGTGGTACGCGAGCGATCACAACGCTCCCTCCGTGCTGTCTCAAGCGAATTCGTTCAAGAATGGCGAGAACGGAGTTCGTGTAGATGTTCAGTAATGTTCTTTGCTCGACATTCGCGTGCTCGGTGGCTGACGGGTCTCCACATTGTGTCGAGTTCGGGAGATCATCGATCAGTTGGCGAAAGAACCTTCCTAGTGGATTCTGTAAGGTCTGAAACAGGTCTTCTTGAGGGAAGATGACTCGCCCATCTCGCAGTCGCACCAGGCTGGTTCGCCCTTGTGAAATCGTCAGTGCTCCTGGTCCTTCGATGGTGATCGTAAGGCAGTCGGGCGGAAAATCGGCTAATTGAACCGGGACTGAGGGAGGATCGCCTGCAGAATGTTGCACCCACGCGTGGCCATAATCGAAGAACCCCCAAATGCAAAGCCATCCGTCCATCTGCTCGCAACCGATCACGGTTTGTCGGTGCTGTGTCACAGGCGACAAGCGGACCAGCTCCGAATCAGTCAAGTCGACGGGCCTGCTGAGGCGCAATGTCCCTTCCGAAATGTCCTCAGCGGAAGCGTACGCCACAACACATTGGACCTTGCGCTGCTCACTTGTCCGAAAAGACGCGTGGTAGCAGGTTTCCAGCAGTCTTTGCAGAATCCGATTCTCGGGCAGCTCGAACTGTTGATCAGCAGCGGTCTGCCAGCGGGTCTGGATCACATCGACCAAGTCTCTTGGGAACGCGAATTCGGTCATAAAGATCATTCCTTGTTGAAGCCGCCTTGGCCTCCATCGTCGCGCCAGCGATCCTCACACTGGACTTGCATGTTTTCATCCGAGGCTTGGGACTCTGGTCGTTCTTTGCCGTCTGCCTGCTGCTTTTGTAGACCGACTGCCGCTTCTGATATTTTGGGTATGAACATGAGGAGCAAGGAACAGCCAAAGACGGCACTTATCGTCGAGCCGACGAGGGTCCCGATTTTACCGTCGTCGAGCAACGCCCCCTGCAAAGCCAGACCGGCAATGAAGATCGACATGGTAAAGCCAATGCCAGCCATACACGCGGCACCAAACATTATCTTCCAGCTCACTTTTGCTGGCAGGCGAGCAAAACCAAGTTTTGTGGCAATCCAACTGAAAAGGACAATACCGATGGGTTTGCCCAACACCAACCCAGCCGCGACGGCGATTGCAACCGGACTGCCCAATCTGGCTACTTCAATGCTGACACCTGAATTCGCAAGCGCGAACAGTGGCATGATCAGAAACGCGACCCAAGGATGAAGTCCGAATTCCAGACGTTCCAACGGCGATGTTCCTTCGCGAGCGGTCGTGGCCAATCGGCTCAATGCTCGATGACGCTGCTTTTGTGTGCTTTCATTCGAGCTTTTTACTAAACGCTCCAGCACCTTGGTCAGCACGATCGGAAAGCCACGACTGCCTACCCAAGCTTTTGAGGGCGTCAGGAAGCCGAGCAGCACACCGGCCACAGTCGGGTGTACGCCGGACTTCAAAAAGGCCAGCCAAACACCTGCTCCCACAAGAAAGTATATGCTCACCTGACGTACGCCGATCCGATTGAGGATGTACGTTACGCCGAACCCCACCGCCGCGAACCCTAAAGCCACGAAGGAGATGTCCGTGGAATAGAAGAATGCGATGATGAGTATTGCGCCGATATCATCCGCGATTGCAAGGGACATGAGCATGATTTTCAGGCCCGTAGGAAGGCGGGAACCGAGCAACGCTAGAAACCCTGCGACAAAAGCGATGTCGGTAGCCACCGGGATTCCCCAGCCCGACTGCCCCGGCTGGCCGCTCTGAAGCAGAAAGTAAATGCCTGCGGGCACGATCATTCCGCCTATCGCGGCCACAATGGGCAAGGCCGCATTGCGCGGATCGCGGAGTTCTCCTAGCATGAATTCACGCTTGATCTCCAAACCGACGACAAAGAAAAAGACGGTCATCAGGCCGTCGTTTAGCCATAGCAACAACGGTTTGTCCAACTCGAATTGTCCAACCGAAATCCGAAGTCGGATCTGCCAGAACTCGGCAAACGACGCCGACCACGGCGAGTTCGCCAACAACAAGGCTATGGCTGTACAGGCGATGAGTAGAAAACCACTGGTGGACTGGATCTGAAAGAAACGCACAAACGGCTGCGTCCAGCGACCAATCCGCGTTTCGGGCATGCCGCAGGCCATATCGGGTTCGCTGGGTGAAATAGTGTCACTCATTGCATTTCACTCTAAGGATGCGATGAAGCCGCATTCAGCTTTCGCTCCATACCGAAGGATGAGCGAGCGGCACCTTGATTACGTCTGAAAGCGGCTTCATCGCATGTTCCTCAAGAGCGGAATGTTTTGGCTGGGAGACTTGGCCTCATGCGGACTCGCTCTGCGGAACGACATATTGGTCTGGAACTACCGTCGAGGACAACACGCCGATTGAGAAGTAAATCTTCATCAGATCGTCTACCTTCATGTCAACTTTTTGCACCGAGTCGGTGGCGGCAAATACGATGGCACCGGACATTGGCAACGGCGACGTCGGAACGTAGACGATTTTGCATGCCTGGCCTTTAAACCGGTAAATCTGATCGGACGCCAGCAATCCAAGAAAACCAGCACCCGCTTCGCCTCCAAAAGCACAGTACACCACGTTCATTGTCTCCAAATTGTCTGTTGGGTCGCGCTGGAGTAGCTCGACGACTTGGGCCACCGGCCGATAAAGAACGTTGACAAGCGGAATTCGTTCGATCGCTGCGTGAAACGCTTTCTCAATGCGTTTTTTTCCAACCGATTTGAGTAGG
>JAGQPC010000850.1 GCA_020426925.1 Planctomycetales bacterium
CAATGACATGGTCCGCATTGGCGGCGTACTTGTCGAAGTAGACCGGAAAGCCTTCTTTTGCTTCGCACACAACAAGCGTATCCATGGTCGCTCGGATTTCGCATCCGCACGAAGCTTCCGTGATTCCGTAGGACTCGAGCACTTCCAGCTGTCCACTGACGGTGCCTCCTCCGTGAGATCCCATCGCTGGCACAATGAATGGAATCGCGTTCAGACCTTTCACGTGACGGGCAATTGCCGTGACCACTTCTGCGATGTTTCGAATTCCACGACTGCCGGCGGTGATCGCAACCGATTCGCCAGGCCGAATGCGATTCGCTAGCTGCAGCGATTGAAGCTGACTTTCAACAGTGGCAGCAACATCGGGAATCGTCGAACACTGAAACTTCTGCTTGAGCCGAAAAATGCGAGGGTAGTCACCCATGAGTTCTGTTTACATCCTTCTGTGTAGTGCATGCATGACAGCATTCAGAAAATTCTGTGGCCGAACAAGCTAATCCGATGAACTGAAGTAGGTCGAATGAACGAATACAGACTACCCTCGAATGACCGCGAAACAAGCGGTCGTGACCCTCGTTCGGCAAAACTCCGCGGTTTGGTTCAATCATGTCCAGGCGTCGAAAAAAGAAAACTCGACCTGAAGACGCAATCGAGTTCGACTCTGACGATCTATCGGCTGCGGACGATTCAGCAGATGCAGACGTCGATGGTCCAGCTGATCGATCAGAGCAGCCCGCTGAGTCGCCAAAACAAAGGAAGTTTGCAAAACGTTCTCCGAGCCTTGCTGGATTGGTGACTCGTTCGCTGTCGGCTGTCAGGCCTGCGATGCCAAAACGTAAGGCGAACGAAAAGAAGCCTCGCACGCTGCAGCGATGGAAGCTGCTGACGGTTCTAACCGGATTGGCAGCCGTTAGTTTATGGTTTGCGCCAAATGTCGCTGTGCAGTTTGGTCTGCTGTCGTACGTGGTCGACGCAGTGTCGGCCGACTTTGATGGTGAGGTTGAGGTAGCATCGGCGTCACTCGGATGGATCTCGCCGGTCCGACTTCACGAAATCGTTGTTCGCGATCACCAAGGACAAGTCATCGCCACCGTTGACGAAGTCACGACCGAACGAACACTGATTGCCTTGGCCACCAACTTCAGCGACCTCGGACGCATCACGATCAAAAAGCCGATGGCGACCGTTGCATTGAACGCGTCCTCCAGCAATTGGGAGCAAGCGTTAGCAGCTTACCTATCTTCCGATGAATCAGAACCAGTTTCGACTGGCGGTCAAGGCTCCATCCATCTCGAAATCGTCGACGGCAACGTGGCCATCACCGACGTCGAAACGCAACAATCGGTTAGCTTCAACGAAATTCAATTGTCGGCTACGGTCGAGTCGACCGGAAAAACATCTATTTCCTTCGAAAGCCAATGCACGCAGGCTGATGACTCGGGGCGGGCAAAAGCGTCACTTGTTTTGCAGGCACCAAGCGACGAAGAGCAACCATCGTCGGTCAGCCAAGGTGAATTGCATTGCGAGCTGACCGGCTTCCCGATCCACTTTGTCAGGCCGCTGCTGCATCGATTCGCTCCGTCCATTCAGGACGTCAAGGGCATCTCGGACGGAGCGATTACGTTTGCGTGGGACAACACGACTCAACGCCCGGCATTATCGTTGGACTCGACGTTAGCAGTTAGTCATTTTTCGGTTTTCGCGGACAGTCTGGGAGACGACGAACTAACTCTCGATCAGATTAATTTCCGCGGTGATGTTTCCGCCAAAGACGGTGTACTGTCTGTATCGTCGTGCCAAGTCACAGCCCCCGTCGGCCATGTTTCTATTGCTGGCGAAACTCGGCTGGAGTCATTCGACAAGATTGACCTAACCCAACTTATGCTCGATTCAATCGAATTTGGCAGGACCGAGATCTCGGGAAAAATCGATATCGCGCAGCTCGCACAACTGCTGCCCAACACGATGCAGATTCGCGATGACACGCAAATCGAATCTGGCCAGATCGTTTGGCAAACGCAATCGTCGACGACGGAATCCGGCCCTCATTTTGAAGGTACGCTCCAGTCGCACGATATCGTTGCGAACCAACGTGGCCGACTGATTCGGCTACAAGAGCCCGTTCATTGTCAGTTTGACGTTCGGCGCACGGAGTCAGGATTTGAAGTGGAACGTCTGGTCGGGAAATCGAGCTTTATGAGTTTTGAAGGTTCCGGCCGGAAGCTGGACGGTCATGTCTCTACAAAAGTCGCGTTAGCAAATCTGCAAAACGAACTCGAGCAGATCATCGATTTTGGTGACCAACGACTCGTCGGGCAGCTGACGGCGAATGCAAAGTGGCAACGCATTGATGAAAACCACGTGAACGTTAGTTCGCGCGTAGATGCTGCCGATTTCAGCTGGCATCGGCCTAACAAGCCCGTTTGGACAGAAAAACAGCTCGCCATCAACGCGCAAGCGAAGCTTGAACTTCAAGGGCTTAATGTCGTGAAGATCGTTTCCGGGCAAGCCGATATCGTGGCTGGACGCGAAAAACTGGTTGTTGCTTTGACTCGTCCGGTAGGATTGTTTGAAACTCGGACTTACCCAGTGCACATTGAATTGCTCGGCGATCTTCGTAGTTGGCACGTGCGAAGTCAGCCGTTTGTGGATACTACTTTTGTGCAACTTGCGGGCTTTGTTGACGCGAACGCCGACGTGCAGGTTTCGACAAATTCGATCGTTGTCGAAGCGTCCAAAACGCTTGCGACAGATCTGGTCGTTCAATTGGACGGTCGTCGATACGCGGAACGCAAAGCGGTACTCACGCTGGAAGGCGACGTCGATCTGAGCAAGCGTGCAGCGAGTTTTCCCACAGCTACGTTAGCGAGCACTTCAATCTCAGCGCGAGCTGCCGACATCGCAGTCGATTGGACCGAATCGATCGCCGCTTCCGGGAAGGTTTCCTTTCGAGGTAAGCTGGACCGAATTTCGCGACTCGCCGGATTCGAAAGTCAGGGCATTGCGGCCAGCGGCGATGTTCAGGGCAACATTACGGCATCACACCAAAACGGGACCGTGCGATTTACGGCGTCGATTGCAGCTGACAATCCAAAATACCTCGCGTTTCAGCGAACCGTTCGTCGAGGCCAACCGAATCGAAACCAAAACGGAAACTGGGAACGCGTTTGGCAAGAGCCTCATTTGAACGTTTCTGCGTCGGGCGATTATGACGCCGCTGGTCAAGCCATCAGTTTCGACACCATTGACATTGCAGCCGGAACCGGTCGCATCATCGCATCGGGCGAAATCAAACGGCTCGACGCTGACTGGCTCGCCGATCTTCGAGGCACCACGGAGTACGACTGGTCGGCACTGTCGCAGAGATTTCAAAAGCACCTCGGAACGCAAGTGCGGCTTGTAGGAAAAGAGAAAAAGCCGTTTTCAATCCGGGGACCGTTGCTAGCTCAGTTAATGTCTGACCCCCAATCGGTCACGAAGCACGTTTCGAAATCTGGCGTAAGTAAACCGAATTCGCTCGTGCCGCCCGCGCTTGTGGCGGATGCCCAGGTCGGTTGGGCTAAAGCGCACGCATACGGATTGGACATTGATCAAGCCAACATCGAAGCCAACTTGCAAAATCAACAGGTTCGTTTTAGTGCTTTCGAATTACCGCTGGCTCAAGGCAAGCTCGCTGCATCACCGCTGATCGATCTTCGTGATAGAGATCGTCCTATTTTGCATCAATCGCAAGCTCGGGTTCTGGATCGCGTGCAATTGTCACCGGAGCTTTGCCGGACTTGGTTGAAGTACGTGGCTCCACTGCTTGCCGACACGACGCAGGCCGAAGGCGTTTTCTCCGTCGACCTCAATCGTGCAACGGTCCCTTTGTATTCTCCGCAGCAAGCGTCCGTATTCGGAACGCTGGAAGTTGAACGAGCGACCGTCGGTCCCGGTTCGCTATCGCGGCAGTTTCTAAATCTGGCGAACCAGATCAAAGCGATCGTTGATGGAGGCAATGCGTCGAGAATCGTAAATGCGGATCGGTTGACGATCGCGATGCGTCCCCAAAAGATTCAGTTTGAAATGCGAGAGGGAGCAGTCGGCCACCAAGGCCTGACCATGCATTTTGGAGACGTCGAAGTAACGACTCAAGGTTGGGTAACACTGGACGAACAACTGCGAATGACGGCCGCGATTCCAATTCAGCGAGACTGGGTTGAAGGCGAAAGAATGCTGCAGAGTTTAGCTGGGCAAACGCTCGACATCCCGATCCACGGCACGCTTCGTCAACCGAGACTCGACAGTCGGGCTGTTCAAAAACTAACGGAAAAAGCTGTTCGAGGGGCCGCCGAGAGCATTATTCGCGACGAACTGGGAAAGCAATTGCAGAAGCTGTTCAAATAGCGCCCTAGAATTTACGGTCTGACCGATATTGTCGGAACAAGTTGAGCCATCGCATGAAACTCCACATTCTGGGCACGGCGGGTTATCACCCCAACGAACGTCGACATACCACGTGTCTGGCGATCCCGGAACTCGGTTTGGTTTTCGACGCGGGCACTTCTATGTTCCGTCTTCGTGATCTGATCGCGACCAGCGAACTTGAAATATTTCTCAGTCACGCACATCTGGATCACATCGTTGGCCTAACGTACTTGTTGGACATCTTACACGAAAAGCCCGTCGATAAAGTCCGCGTTCACGGATTGGCGAGCAAGCTCAAAGTCGTCCGCGAACAGCTATTTCATCCAGATGTTTTCCCGGTCGAGCCGCCGTTCGATTCTGTGCCTTTGGACGACGAAGTTGCGGTCGCCGGAAATGGGAAGCTCACGCATTGTCCGCTCGTTCATCCGGGTGGAAGTGTCGGTTACAGAATCGATTGGCCCGACCGATCGCTTGCCTATATCACCGACACAACGGCGCGGCCAGATTCCGATTACATCGATTTCGTGAAAGGTGTCGACGTGCTCGTTCACGAATGCAATTTTCCAGACGGGTTCGACGACCTGGCGAAGCTGACGGGCCATAGCTGCACCAGCCACGTTGCAAATGTTGCGGATGCGGCCTCGGTTGGATCGCTGATCTTGATTCACATGAATCCACTGGAAGACTCCGACGATCCTATCGGAATCAAGACCGCGCGAGACATTTTTCCCAACACTCGAGTCGCCAACGACGGAGACATCGTTGAGTTCTAGTTCCAGCGTCGCTTGCCCATTTCTATCGGGTTGCCAGCAGCGGACTTTCTGAGAAACTGTGTCGTTGCGACCCGAAACGTAGGGCCTGTTGGTTAGTCGTTTGACCGGAAGCCGTTGACGACCGCGTAGTTGGAAGTTCGGATTCACGGGCGCCTGCTGCTTCCGATCAAACTAAGAGCCTGGTTCGGCTTACGAGTAGATCTCGTCCTCTATCCATCCCGATCACATATGACACTCATTCACGAAGTCAACACAGCAACCAGCTTCGTGCGTGAACGTTACCCACAATCGCCTCGAGTCGGAATCGTGCTTGGCTCAGGGCTTGGCCGCTTTGCCTACGAAATCGATTCGGAAGCAGTTGTTGACTATTGCGACATTCCCCATTTCGCCCGCTCGACCGCGATCGGGCATGCTGGAAAATTGGTCTGCGGCAGAATCGGGCAGGTGAATGTTTGCGTAATGATCGGTCGATTCCATTGCTACGAAGGTTATTCACTGGCTCAAGTTGCGTTTCCAATTCGCATGATGCACGAGTTGGGAGTCGAAGTCTTGATCGTGTCGAACGCCTGTGGCGGGTTGAATCCCAATTACGCCGCTGGAGACATCATGGTCGTCGCGGAGCAGCTGAATTTAATGTTCCGAAATCCGCTCATCAGCGATTCGAGTGAGTGCTGCCCGCGAGGACTTCCATTTCGTCCAACGTATGACGTGGAGTTGATTACCACTGCACAAGAAGTCGCACGCCAACGTGGAATCTTGATACACAAAGGCGTTTACGCTGCAGTCGCCGGACCGAACTACGAGACTCGTGCCGAGATCCGGATGCTCCGTCAACTTGGAGCCGACGTTGTTGGCATGTCGACGGTACCGGAAGTGATCGTGGCCCGCCAATTGGGGCTCAGAGTGTTAGGTCTGTCGGCGGTTACCAACAAGTGTTCCGCCGATTTACGCGTCGAAACTTCCGGCGATCATGTAATCGTCGCTGCCGAATCGACGCAGCCGAAGTTGCGTGATATCGTGTTGGGCGTCATCAATCGACTGTAAGATGTTTTGCTTCTCAACGCTGGGACGACACAGAAGTCGAAAGCAAAGAATGACTTCATTGTCCCGGAGAACATTGAGGGCACAGAAATGACTTCACCCTCCCTCGGGAGGGTCGAAGCCGAAGTATGAGGCTTCGGGGAGGGGCCGTTGGAATCGGGTTTGAAACCTGGCTCGTGACTCCCCCTCTCCAAAAACTCGCAAGCTCGTTTTTGACACTCCCGCCGGGAGGGTCAAGTTGCCGACGCAAACGAGGGCGAAAATGCATACACACCAAGACTGTAGGGAGACGTGGCAATGCGGCAGTACCTGGATCTATTGCAGCACATTTTGGACAACGGAAGCGAGAAAACCGATCGAACCGGTACGGGAACGCTGAGCATTTTTGGACATCAAATGCGGTTCGATTTGTCGGACGGTTTTCCTCTGCTGACGACGAAGAAGTTGCACTTGCGGTCGATTATTCATGAGCTGCTGTGGTTTTTGAGTGGCAGCAGCAACGTCCGCTACCTACAGGAAAACGGTGTCTCGATTTGGAACGACTGGGCTGACGAAAACGGAGAGCTTGGACCTGTCTACGGCGTGCAGTGGCGCTCGTGGCCGACTGCCGATGGCAATACCGTCGATCAGGTTTCTCAAGTCGTTCAGCAGTTAAAGAACACGCCAGACTCGCGCCGTATTCTGGTGAACGCTTGGAACGTTGGTTTGATCGATCAAATGGCGTTGCCTCCGTGTCATGTTCTGTTTCAATTCTATGTGGCCGAAGGCAAACTTTCGTGCCAGCTCTACCAACGAAGTGCCGACGTGTTTCTTGGCGTTCCGTTCAACATCGCATCGTACGCGTTACTGACAATGATGATGGCTCAAGTCTGCGATTTGCAAGCTGGCGAGTTTATCCATACGTTCGGCGACGCGCATCTTTATTCGAATCATCTAGAACAAGCTCGCTTGCAGCTCACTCGCGATCCACGCCCGAAACCGACGATGAAAATTAACTCGGAAGTGACTTCGCTGTTCGATTTTCGTTTCGAGGACTTTGAACTTTCGGATTATGATCCTCATCCGCACATCGCCGCTGCCGTTGCTGTCTGAAAGAACATACGCGTAAGAGAACACAATGCGAGTATCGATCATCGTCGCTGTCGCCGACAATGGAATCATCGGCCAAAACGAGGATCTGCCTTGGCGTCTGTCGTCAGATTTGAAACGGTTCAAGCGGACAACTATGGGACATCCGATGATCATGGGGCGAAAGACCTACGACACGATCGGGCGGCCGCTGCCCGGTCGGACTTCAATCATCGTGACTCGCAATTCCGATTTTTCCGCCGAAGGATGCTTGGTCTCGAACGATGTCGAAGCCGCGATCGAATTGGCTCGTGGATGTGAACATCGAGACGCGCCGGAAGTGTTTATCATTGGTGGGCGGCAGATATACGAACTAACTTTAGACCTCGCCGATCGCCTGCACTGGACCCAAGTTTGCGCCAGCCCGCCAGGTGACACCTATTTTCCGAATGTCGACTGGTCGCGCTGGCACCTTGTTTCAGAAGAACATTTTGACGCCGACGAAAAGAACGAATTCGAAACCAATTATCAAATCTACGATCGAACGAAACCATGAACGAACCCGAAAAAGAACTGGTTGAAGTAACACAGCGGTTGCTCGATAGCATCGCGAATGCCGATTGGGAAACGTACACGGAACTCTGCGATCCGACGCTCACGGCGTTTGAACCCGAAGCTCTAGGACGGTTAGTTCACGGCATGCCGTTTCACAAGTTCTATTTTGATCTTGGCCCATCAGACGGTTCACGCAACACAACGATTTGCGATCCTCACGTGCGCATCATGGGTGATGTCGCCGTAATCGCTTACACGCGACTCGTCCAAATCCGTCCGGCGCATGAAGAACCGAAGTCGGCGACCTTCCAAGAAACACGAGTTTGGCAACGCGTCGACAGCAAATGGCAGCACGTCCATTTTCACAGGTCGTAGGCCAAGTGTTTCGGTGCCGTCACTTCACATTTTGAGCCCTCGAAATTCGGCATGACGTCAGCACGACGACTCCCAACAAGAACAGCACGTTCGACGATGGTTCGGGGACGGCCGCAGCGGCGGCTTTCTCGCCTGCTTCGTAGCCACCGTGCTTGAAGGCAAAAACGAGATCGCCGCTGTCGAATCTTTACCGCTCGGCTATAGGTCG
>JAGQPC010000851.1 GCA_020426925.1 Planctomycetales bacterium
CCTCCCAGTGTGGGAATTCGTACGTCACGCCATCTGCATAGGCCGTGTAGTGCTCTTCTCCGGCTGGATCGATGACGAGCCTTTTGCGCGCCATCTCGTCGTATTCGGTCTTTGTGACAAGTTCCAATGCAGTCGGATTGCCTGCGTCACGCGTGAGCCCAGCGCTACCGCTCCACGCGACCCACTTGCCACTTGAGCCGCTAGTAATGTCTGAGGCCAAGCTAGACGTATTGACGTCAACCATCTGGTAGGCGACTCCACCGGTCTCTGGATGGTAGCTGTAGTAGTTGACGTAGCCTTCACCATCCTTTGTCCAGCGTAGCCTTCCGAGATCATCGTAGTATTGCTGTGTTGTCGTTGCGGTTCCAGACCCGTTCTGCCCCGTAGATATCGTTGGCAACGTTGTGGTCTTGATTTTCATCTGCGTATCGCCAGCATCGTGAAACGTGTAGCTATACGTCGTAGCAATTCCGTTTGTGGAAGGATTGGCACTTACTTTCGAATCGTATACCCGAGTTTCTATGACGGCCCAGTTCGGTTTGTCGTTCGTGTCGTCGCCGTATTTCGTATACGAGACATAGTAGGCCGTGCCGTTCTCGCCTTTCTTGACTTTCTTCGCCATTGATATCAGGAGCCCGCTGGATTCTGTGTATTCGTACACTTCAATCAGACCGTTGGAGTTATCCAGTGTATCAGAATCATTGGTTCCACTTGTTGGATTGAGAAACTTCTTTAGGTCAGCATCGCTGTCGACGCTGGTATGTGCCGATGGCATGCGGCGCTCAATGACGCGGCCGTCCGCATCAAGCAACGTCGAAACACACCAAACGTCGATACCGGTTCCTGGTGCTGCACAGTTTGCTTCACGCAGCACCGTCCCGTTTGTGTTGAGGCCGTACAGGCGACGCGACAAATTTGTTCCGTCCGCATCCTCCCGATCTTCGACAATGATCCGGACAACGTCCCGAGGGTCGGTGCTAGAGCCACCGTTGAGATCCATATACGCGTAAGTCAGCGTGATCCCACCAGAGGCTGAACCGCCACTACATCCGCAACCGCTATTTTGGATGGTCTCAGTCTTGATCATCCCGTATCCGTCCGTGGAAGAATACTCACTTGTGTTGGTGCCGCCGTATTTCGATTCCAAGTTTTCATTGGCATAAAACGGAGTCGTCAGGCTTGCTGTGCTTACGTTGCTGGAATAGTAAGTCATTCGTTTACTGGCAAAGTCTTCGATCGCTTTGCCGGTACCCGAAACGGTATAGGTGTCTGCCTTTCCTAGGATTTCGCTAGCCGTATCCACCGCAGTGTCTCCGGCATTCATAATTCTTTCCATGGCTTCCGGCTCGAACACCATCTTCATTTGGTGTTCCCCACCTGACGTACTGTAGTAGCGGTATTGCGTGTATCGAACAATGTCGCTGCTCCCGCTCGAATTGTCTTTTTCAGTCTTCACCTGAACCAAGTCGCCGTTGCTGCCGACGTCAGAGTGCGGGCTTCCATTACCAAAGTACTCATAAGTCACACTTTGGGTTGGCTGAAAGCTCCCGTCATACACGGTAACTGTATTGATTCGGTCCGCTTCCACGCCCGTGCCATAGTACGAAAATGTCAGCAACCCGGTTTGCGATGTGGTAGTGGCCGAGATATCCCCGTTGCTGTTGTAGCCGTAGACGATTCCATCTTCACTTGCTGATTCAAACTCGCGAGTAGTGGATTCCTTAAGACGTCCTCGGTTTTTTGCATCAGTCGATGTGTCCCATCCATAGTAGTACTTAATGACGCCCGACTCATTATCGACTAGCTTGTAGGTGTCGCCAGCCTCGGCAGTGAATGTTGCATTGATCCCCTCAGGCGGCGTGTAGCTTGCTCCTGTAAAAACCTGTTTTGCACTCGCGTCTGGATATGATTCCACGTCGCTGCCTTCAGGTCGGATATATGCTGGTAGCGAGTCCGTGTGCCAACGCAAGCCGTTACTGCCGGCCAATTCCGTTCCACCCGAGGCTGCCACTAACTTGCTGTTAAACTGACGCCTGAATGCCCACCCAGTTTTCTTGGTAATCCCCGGAATCGACAAATCCTGATCATATTCCATCTTGATACCATCAGCTAGAAAGACCGGATCTGGAGTCTGCGATGCAGCAGCAAAAGCTCGCTCAACGCTCAGGCCAGGCCCAGTGTATAAAAACGGACCATTCGCCCCTCCGGTTCCACCACTTGGAATAGATGAGTAAGCCGGGCAAAAATACGCGGAGGTACCATTTGCTGCCTCCGCAGCTTTGGACCGACCGGCAACGTGCCCCGGAGGAGTTCTGTCACCTACATTGGTGGCTGAGACGGTTCCACCCGACCCAAAACCAACCTGACTCTGCGCCATCACCAGGCACGACACACTCAACGACACGCGAACCAAGAATTGCATTTTCATTTTTGTTAATCCGCCAAACGGCAATTGAAATCGGAAGTCACAATGAATTGGCGTTAGAGAGCTTCTTTCGCCGCCAGCTTTTGCTCGGCTCTTTGCAGAATCGCTTGAAGTCGAGTTGCTTTGTCCGACTTTTGGTTTGACTGAGCCTTTGCCAGGCGTCTTTTTACTTCCGCAATGTAAATCTCCAGAGGCTCGAAGTTTGGCTGCTTTCGAACCTCGACGTATTTCTGCTTCAGCTCTTCAGCCTGCTGGCTCCAAGCAGCGAATTTGCCCTGGCTTTCAGCATCCGAAAACTGGCCACGATATTGCTCAATGAGCTGGTTCGCTTTGTCGGCTTGATCTAGCGACGCATGCCGAGCAACCATTTCTTGAAGCGCCCAAAACCGAACCGGTTTACTTTGTGCAACGAGCAACGCTTCTTGCAGATACTGGTAGCCACGCATGGGACGAGGCTCACCGTCGACGAGAGCACCTAAGGTAAACGCTTTTGCGATTAGCCACGTGGCTTTTTGATTGCCATTTAGAGTCTCATCGTCAATTGCGGCATCGAGCAAGTTCAGCAAATCTCTTCCCTTGCCTTCTGTGTGAGCCGTAAAGGCAGTGGCATAGACAAGGGGCAGATTGCATTCACCATTTGGCCGTCGTAAATCGTCTTGCCAAAGGCGTTCAACATGCTGCCAATTGTCCCCTTGTAAGAAATGGCCAATCAGCCAGTAGAACTCACTATTCTTCGTTCGGAAGAAACCTTCTCCCCAACCTGGATACTGGCCAATCTCGGTTTTTGGCTGCGGACGCGTTTGCGCCCAGCTTTTGAGAAGCTCGACATGCCCACCTCCTGGTAACATGTAGACCGATTCCATGAATTTG
>JAGQPC010000852.1 GCA_020426925.1 Planctomycetales bacterium
GTTCATGCCCATACACCACAGGCTGGTAATCCGCAGGTCACGATTCGCGAACAACTTTGCGAGCTCTCGAATCTTCGCAGCCGATATCCCCGACAGCTCGGCGGCATGCTCCGGAGTGTATTTGGCGATCCGCTGCTTAAACTCGTCAAATGAAATCGCTTCCCCTAGCAGGGTAGGATTCGACTCTTGAGGTGCGCGGAAGCTACAATGTTTCTCGACAAAGTTTGCATCGTAGTTATTCTCGGCAACCAGCACATGCATAATGCCAAGCGCAAGTGCCACGTCGCCATGCGGTTTCATCAGTAGGAATTCAGTGGCCAATTCACTTGTCCGAGTTCGCCGAGTCCCAATGTCAATGACGTGGGCTGGTTTTGCGCGGCCTTTGACTCCGTGTGCGGGCCGGTCGACAACGCGCGAAAACAACACGGGATGGTTCTCTGCCGGATTGTTTCCCCAGTTGATTAGTACATCGCACGTATCCAGATCCTCGTAGCAGCCGGCTGGTTCGTCGACACCATAGGTTGCGATGAACCCCGTAACCGCAGACGCCATACAGAGTCGCGCGTTCGGATCGATGTGATTGTTACTAAGTCCACCCTTCATGAACTTCTGGGCCGCATACCCCTCGGGAATCGTCCATTGCCCCGAACCGTAAAACGCAAATTTCTCTGGCGCACGCAGGATTCTTCGCGCAATCGTGTCGATGGCCTGTTCCCACGTGATTTCGACGAATTCAGCTCCCTTTCGAAGCAGTGGTTTCGTCAACCGATCGCGACCGTACATAATTGCGCCGACGTGATAGCCTTTCACGCATAGCAAGCCTTTGTTCACATCGGCATGCTTATCGCCAGCAATGGCTACGACCTCTCCTTGCTGAACACCCACCTGAACATGGCAGCCAGTACCACAAAAGCGACACGGCGCTTTATTCCATCGAATTCCACCATCGACCTGACTGGCTTCAACGACCGATGAATGCACCGCCTGGCTTCGACCGATGACTGCGGCCGAGGCAGCAGCCATGGCAGCTTCTTTCAAAAACTTGCGGCGATCAGCATCCATTTGTGGGCCCATCCTTCGTTCGTAGAATCGAGTCGTGTTGTTGAGACATCTTAGTTGATCGTAATGGAATGCTGTTGGAGTCGGATCACTCGCTAGTGGAATCCTGTTTCGTTTCAAAACCGATAAACGCCACTTCCACCAACACTACACCCGGAAGTGCTTCCAGCCAATTCCACAGTTGCTGGTCCTCTGCTTGGGAGTCGGTGTCTAGAACAATCGCAAGGCGATTGTCTTTCAGAGTGCCCATTATAATTCGCGGTTCACAGCGGATCTCCTGGAGTGCTTCATCACGCGGCAGCTTTTCACTGCTCAAGGACACAACTAGTCCGCTGACAGGCATTGGGATTCCTCAAGTTGGCGATCTGCGTCAGCGAGCTCATTCACGGTTTTGAACTGGAGAAACCATTTTCGAAGAGCATCTAAACCTTGATTTATGAGTCGCGATTGATTAGTCTGAACGTCTCGATAATGTACCAGGACCGGCAATACATAGCGAGTTTAGCTACACCGCGGCCTTTTAGCCAAAGCCTTGAAGCACATGACTAGACGAAACCTTCGTCGAGCTTCTGTCAATGCCTGGACCGTGGCTTGGTTGTTACTCATCTGTTTGATCGTGGTGGTTGGCTTCCGAGATTGGAGCGGCACTGTTGATGCCGACTCAAACGCGGCACATAGTTTGGTTCCGTTGGGCAGTCACGAAGTTGAGCCCCGGGAGCCAGTTCCACCGAGTGCGGATAAGTATCTTGTCACGATCCGTCGCCCCTCAGGCCCTCCATCAATCGAGCTAAAAAATCCAGACTCGCTTGGTCGGACGGGGCGAGTGGCGTGCTCTACGTGCCACAGCATTCGCGAGCCCAACCCAGACAACCGCCAACCGTCCGATCTGAAGCAGTTTCATCAAGACATGACGCTGTCGCACGGTCAGCTTACGTGCTACGCTTGCCACAATCCGGACGACAGCAATACCTTGAGATTGGCTGATGGAAGTGCGGTTGAGTACGCGAATGTGATGGACTTGTGCTCTCAGTGTCATGGATCTCAGGCTCGGAGTTACGAGCGAGGTTTTCATGGAGGTATGACCGGCTACTGGGACCTGAGCCGT
>JAGQPC010000853.1 GCA_020426925.1 Planctomycetales bacterium
ATTAATTGCTCGCTCAACCAAGGTTAGCACCTGGCGGAAAATACTAAGTTTCTTGCCTAACGAGCGTTTCGTGCGTCCTCGGCCGAATCGAAACGGTCCAATCCAGCAGGTAAGACCGGGACGGCTGAGAAGTTTACTTGATGCGAAAGTCTTACCGCAGTCTACTACAATCATGTCAGTATTCGGATGAATCAACCAACAGGGGACTCTGATGCCACGGCGATCTCGGCTATCAATCGCGACAACGGTGATTTGCTTCGGAGTCACCGCGTGCTTGGTTCCGTTGATGGTGCTCGGACGACCGCCACGAACTCCGGACGGGCTGTTGGCGGGCCGTTTGGAAAAAGTGTGGAGCTTGCACGGTATTTCCAGAGGCTGTCTCGAAACGCCGCGAGCGATGGTGACTGATGACAAAGGAGACATCTATATCGTCGACAAAACGGCTCGAATTCAAGTCTTCAACGAAAACGGCAAGTTTCTGCGAGGTTGGCAAACGCCTGAGTTCTACTCAGGAAAGCCAACGGGCCTTTCGTTCGACAACGACGGAAACTTGATGGTCGCCGACACACATTACTTTCGGATTCTGTTTTACACGCCTGACGGCAAATTGCTCGAAGACAAGACATTGGGCGGAACTTGGGGGAACAAACCGGGCGAGTTTGGTTTGGTAACGGACGCAGTCGTCGATTCCGAAGGTTTCATTTACGTCGCCGAGTACGGAGAATTCGATCGGATCCAAAAGTTCACGCCAACCGGCGAATTTGTCATGCAGTGGGGAGGCCACGGAAGTGAGCCGGGCCAATTCATCCGTCCGCAAAACATGGCCGTTGACGAAAGCGATCACATTTGGGTCGTCGACGCGTGCAACGATCGAATTCAAGTTTTCGACACTGACGGTGAACTGATAGAACTCTGGGGAACGTCGGGCGATGGGCCGGGTGAGCTGCACTATCCGTATGATCTGATTTTGGTCGATGAATTTGTCTACGTGTGTGAGTTTGGCAATCACCGAGTTCAAAAGTTCACGCGAGACGGCGAATGTCTAGGGCTGTGGGGCAAACAGGGGCGGCAAGAAGGCGAATTGTTCAATCCATGGTCGCTGGCTCAAGATTGTCGCGGGCGAATTCATGTGCTGGACACTTATAACCACCGCGTGCAACGAATCAGACTATAAGCTCTAACTGGCAATAAGCTCGTGTGACTTCACGGCAGAGGTGAGACATGTTCCAGCTTGGCGAATACTTTAATCAGCCATGGTACTTGGTGCTCATCCCTATTTTGCTGCCGGCCGTGTGGATCTTCAGTTCACGCACGCTCAGCGGTCTGGGCTCCGTCCGAAAGTGGTTTGCGATTGCGTTTCGGTCGTTGGTGATTCTTGGCTTGATTCTCGCGCTGGCGGAAATGCAGTTTCTGCGCAAGAGCGACCGCATGACGGTGATCTATGTCTTGGATCAGTCGGCCAGCATTCCTAAAGACTTGCGCGATTTGATGGTCGAGTACGTGAAAGAAGCGGTGTCGGAACATCGCGATGCGGCTCGCGGCGACAGAGCTGCTTTGATCATCGTCGGTCGCGAAGCCAATATCGAAATTCCGCCGATCGAGGATGACTTGCCGATCTTGGGCCAGCTGGAAACGTTTGAGCTTCGTCGCGACGCCACGAATCTAGAATCGGGGCTCAAGTTGGCTCAGGCGACTTTTCCGGAAGATTCGTCGCGGCGAATCGTTGTCGTCACCGATGGAAATGAGAACGTTGGCGATGTCAGCGCGACTGCTCGGCTGCTCGCGCAAGATGGCGTTGGTGTCGACGTCGTTCCGATTGAACTCGGCGATCGCCCCGAGGTCGCGGTTGAACGAGTCACGTTGCCGAACGATATCCGCAAAGGTCAGCCGTTTTCGACCAAAATCGTCGTCAACAATATTACGCCCGAAGGCTCAGAGGGCAAACCGGTAAACGGCACACTGAAGATTGCCCGACGGATGGGCTCGCAAGTCCAGACGCTCGACGAGCAGGCCGTGACGCTCCAACCGGGCAAAAACGTCTACTCGTTCAAGAACGAAATCGAACTTCCCGACTTCTACGAATACGAAGCGATCTTCGTTCCTGACGATGCCGACCAAGACGTGATGACGCAGAACAATCGCGCGACTGCATACACGCACGTTCTCGGACAAGGGCATGTGCTCGTGATTGAGGACTGGGAAAATCCCGGGCAGTTCGATTTTCTGGTCCAACGCCTTCAAAAGGAAAACCTGCAAGTCACGCTTCAGTCATCAAAGGAGTTGTTTTCTAGTCTGGCCGAACTTCAGCGTTATGACACGGTCGTTCTGGCAAATGTGCCTAGAGCTAGTGGAAGCGATACGACCGACGTGACCAATTTCAGTGACGAACAGATTTTGTGGTTGGTCCACAACACGCAAGACACCGGTTGCGGGCTCGTGATGATTGGTGGGCCACAGTCGTTTGGCGCGGGTGGCTGGTCGAACACGGAACTTGAAAAGGCTCTTCCCGTCGACTTTCAGATCAACAACGCAAAGGTCGCTCCAGTCGGCGCGCTCGGCATGGTGATGCACGCGTCGGAAATGGCTCAGGGCAACTTTTGGCAAAAGAAGATCGGCGAGGAAGCGCTCAAGGCGCTCGGTCCACAAGACTATTGCGGAGTCATTCACTGGCAGGGTACCGAGTCATGGCTGTGGAATCATCCTCGCGGGATGGTCAAGGTTGGCCCAAACCGTCGCCGCATGGTCGCGTTAATGAGTCGTATGACTCCTGGCGACATGCCTTTTTTTGACCCGTCGCTGAAGCTCGCCGCTGCCGAGTTCACGCGTCTGACGGACGCGGCGATCAAGCACATGATTGTCATCAGCGATGGCGATCCTTCTCCCGCCGGCCAAAAAGTGCTTTCCGATTTCAAGAAGCTCGGCGTGAAAGTGTCGACCGTCGCGGTAGGAACGCACGGTCCAGCAGGGCACTCTGAATTGCGGCGAATTGCGAAATTTACTGGAGGCAAATACTACGTCGTCAACAACCCTCGCGCGCTGCCAAGAATCTTCCAGCGAGAGGCTCGTCGTGTAGCACGGCCGCTAGTCAAAGAGCAAGCGCTTCAACCGATCATCAATGCTCGGCATGAGATTCTGCAAGGCATCGACACGATTCCGCAAGTAAACGGGTTCGTGTTGACCACGATCAAAGAGGATCCGAGAGTTGAAGTGCCACTGTTATCGCCCGATCCGGTCGATACCGCGAACGCGACTCTGTTGGCCACGTGGCAATTTGGTTTAGGACGAAGTGCCGCTTGGACGTCCGATGCGGGTGCTCGCTGGGCGCAGTGGAATCAGTGGGACGGCTACGACAAGTTTTTTAGCCAAATGATCCGCTGGTCGATGCGACCGACCGGCGACACTGGAAATTACAACATTGCGACCAACATCAAAGACGGAAAAGTCCACGTCGTCGTAACGGCGATCGATCAAGACGATCAACTTATCAACTCGTTGGATATGTCGGCAAACGCGATTTCACCCACGATGGAATCGGGAAACTTTGAAATGCGGCAAACTGCTCCGGGGCGATACGTCGGATCGTTTGACATCGACAAGTCAGGAAGTTATTTCGTTTCGATTACACCTGGCAGCGGAAAGGCACCGATTCGATCAGGGATCAACGTTCCGTATTCCTCGGAATACCGTGACCGCGAAACGAACCGAAGCCTCATCGAACAACTAGCAGGTTTGACTCCTGTTGGCGGTAAGCCTGGCATGGTCGTCGAGGGTGACTTTAGCTCGGATGGCAGTGGAAGTCTGCTGGACGCGAATCCGTTCCGCCGAGACTTGCGAGCGATGATCAGTAGCCGAGACATTTGGCCACTGTTAGTATTAGTAACATCATGCATTTTCTTCGCGGACGTTTTCATCCGCCGCGTCGCGATCGATTTCGACTGGGTTGCACCGCTCTTTAATCGCATGTTTGGCCAGAAAGCAACCGAGCCCAAAGCTGACGAACGCATGGAAAGATTGCGAAGTCGGAAACGCGAAATCGAAGGTCGAATTGACGAACGGCGCGCTGCAGCTCGATTCGAACCAGAGCCTGATGCGGATGTCGACACCGAATTACTAGA
Organism: Planctomycetales bacterium; assembly: GCA_020426925.1. GTDB lineage: Bacteria > Planctomycetota > Planctomycetia > Pirellulales > Pirellulaceae > JAGQPC01. The sequence goes on from JAGQPC010000853.1 coordinate 4,116, forward strand.
CACGGAGGCGGTTGGTGGAACCGACGCGCCGAAGAAGCCGCTCAGCGGACAGCCCGGTATGTCGCCGGCGGAAGCTG
>JAGQPC010000854.1 GCA_020426925.1 Planctomycetales bacterium
GCTAAAGATCCCGTCCGTCAGGAAGATTAGCAACTTCTACGACGCGAAGATTGAGCTAATACAGGCACGCTCCGCCATTCCTACTGACCTTCTCGGTATACAAGTTGAACGTCGGTGTTCGGCAATTTCTTTTTCAGCTCCGCCACACCGGCTTCTGTTACTGCCGTTCGCGTGACTTTCAGATCTTTCAGTTTTGTGAGTCCTTCCAAATGGGGCAACGCGTTGTCAGTGATCGCGGTAGAGCCTAGATGCATGAACGTGAGATTCGTGAGCCCCGACAAATGAACGACTCCAGCGTCTGTCAGCGCGGTGTTGTCTAGATTCAGCCATTCCAAATCGGTCAAGCCCGCGATGTGCTGCAGAACGTCGTCCATGTCTGTCACGCTGCTAACTCGCCACAGATTCAGTTTCTTCAGCTTTTTCAGCGACGCCAAATGAGCGATTCCTGCACCAGTGATGACCGAGTCTTCGCTTAAGTCCAATTCTGTCAAACCGGTCGCGGCCGACAGGTGTTTTAGGCCCTCGTCGCCAATTCCAGTCTTGGAGATCCGAAGCTTTTTCAAGTTTGGAAACTGGCTGAGCACGGCCAAAGCATCGTCACCTATAGAAGATTCCTTTAAGTAGACTTCTTCCAGCGCCGCCAATGGCTCCAACTGTTCTAGTCCGACTTCGCTGACCCAGTCGAAGTCGAGCGCCAGTACTTTCAGAGACGACAGCTTGGCGACGTGTTCCATCCCGTCGTCGGTGATCGACTGACAGCTGGAAAGTCGCAACGCTTTCAATCCTTGCAGCGGTGCGAGATGCGCCAGTCCGTCGTCGCTAACCGCACTCTCGCGCAGATCCAGATTCGTCAGGCTGCCGATTTGCGCGAGACTCGCCAGCCCCGCGTCTGAAACACCGGTACCTGCCAGGATCACAGACCGCAATCGAGAAAGCCCTGCCAGCTTTGTGAGCGATTCGTCGGAAACTTCCGTTCCCCGGAAATCGACTTCGACCACCAAGCCGTCGCCGTCCGTTTTCGTCTTGGCGCCAAGCTCGGAAATTGTTGATAAGGCTGAAGCATCGTCTGGCGTGACGGTTGGCGCTGCGTTTTGTGCTTTCGTATTGGGCGGCGCTGAAGAAGACTGTTGCGCCGACGGTTTACAACCAAGGCAAGCGAAACATAAGAATGAAATGGCGAGTACGGTATACGGCTGTCGGAACATATTTGGGAACGGCTTTCGTTAATAAGATGCGCTGGTCAGGCCAGAGAAACACGGGCGCAACGCTTTAATCACGTTGCACTCGCAATAATGTAAAACGATTCGAACTGACCGTCGACCGCCGGCAAGCTGCGACCTTCTCAGGGTATTTGGGCAGCTCCGGAAACGTCGTGCGAGAAACACTGGTTGGCGCTAATCACCAACCACTAATGCGCGAGCTTCGGGATGAGCAGATCAGCGTTCTTATTTGACCGGGCCCGGGACTGCTGTTCGCCGACCAGAAGTTTGACCGTTACAAACAAAGCCCAGTCAGAATCACGGACTTATTCATGGAGCGTGACTTGGAACCGGGTGTCGGTCGCGTGATGGCGAGCCAGTACTCCCCACTACCGTCAACCGCCCTGTCGCGCATGCCTCGCCGCCCACGCTGTGCCCGCGCGAATTTCTTTGCCACCCATCGCAACGCAAAACATGGACTTTTCCTGTTTTGCCGATTAAACTGCTGCATGCAGGCCGAGGCAGCTTTGTAAATGTAATTAGACAGGCCAAGTTTCGCTGATTTTTACGGAGAGCATCGATGAAAATCTATCCACTTACCTTTTTGGTTGCCTTGGCCGCCGTGTTGCCAAGTGCACAGGCTGGCGTTGCTTACAAGGACCCCGATGGCGGCTGGGCCTATCTATATGACGGAATTCTGGATGATGAATCGCTGGACGGAACGTGGGACCATGACAACGGTTCGGACGCCTGGGACGGCCTCGGTATCAACGAAGAGGACAGTGCACCAGGCGGAGTGAGCGCTTTAACCGAAGGTGACGTCAACTTCCTGCGAATTCAGGACACGGGAGACCCTCGAGGATTTGCCGGCATCGGCGATCCCAGCAATCGAAAAATGTACTTCACGCACGACAACGCTGATATCGATCCGGACGGCGAGCTGATCATCGAGGGCGTAACGCTGTCGTTTCGTACTCGGCTAGCGACAACTGGTCTTCTCGATCAAGAGTTCATCGATGTGCCTGAAGGTGGCGATGGCTATTACGTTTTGGACGGCGGAAAGGGACCGTTCGGCATTCGTTCGGATGCTGCTGCAGGCGTCATCACGTTTTCGCCAGCGACGTCGATGGGTGATGACTTGGCCGAAAATGAAAGCGGCGCTTTGCTGATGAACAACTACGACCCGGCTGGCGGAACGGACGTCAACACGAACGGTGGTGGAGAGCACAACGAATTGGCTGTCGATGACTGGACCGTGTGGAATGAGTTCTGGATTACCATCAAGGAAGCCGATGACTTCAACGAATACACGGTCAACATCTGGGCCAATGGATCAGAAACACCGGACGAGTTTTTGGTAACCGGCGGCAATGGAAATGATGGAGGTTTCGGCTCGTACTTGGCGATGGGCCTTCATTCAACAGGACAAACTGGTGTGCTCGACGTCGATTTCTACGCTGTAGCTCCTGGCATTCACACGCCGGTTGCCAATGGCGGCGGCGGTATCCGAGGTGACTTCAACAACGATGGAAACGTCGACGTCGCGGACATCGATGCTTTAAATGCCGAAGTCCGAGCTGGCACGAACACGGCATTGTTCGACGTAACGGGCGACGGACTTGTCACGACAGCAGACCGCGACGAATGGGTTGTCGGCATCAAGAACACCTATATCGGCGACGCGAACCTGGATAGCGAATTCAACTCAAGTGACTTCGTCCTCGTCTTTGGTGCTGGCGAATACGAAGATGCGCCCAAGGGCAATTCGACGTGGGCGGAAGGCGACTGGGACGGAAACGGCGACTTCGACAGCGGCGACTTTGTGTTGGCTTTCCAAGGTAAAGGTTACGAACAAGGTCCTCGAGCAGCGGCCGCCGTTCCAGAGCCAGCCGCCGGATTGTCACTCGTTATTTTGGGGCTTTTGGCTCTACCTCGTCGCCGCCGATAACTCGGCCGCGCACAACTTTGTCACTCATTCAACAGCCGCGCGTTGCCGCGGCTGTTTGCGTTTGGTGCTATGATGCGGATGCGTGGAGTCGATCCTCCTACAGATTGCGTCGCGGCCGGAGGCCTTTTCGAACGGCGATTCCATCGCGATGCTCTGGCGTGCGAGTTGGCTCTGTACGTCTGAGTTTCTCGCCGTCGTCCGTCTCAACGACTGCGTCCGCGTCACCCGCGCCCAGCTGCTCGACCAGTGTCCATAACGTTCTCGAGCTCTACGTCGAGCAACGTTCGAAGAAGCCTTTTCTCGACCTCATGAATCGGCGCGTGATGTTCGGCTGCACCATCGACGATCCGTGTCAGCTCTTCCGCGAAAACCGTCAGCCGATCACAGTGACAGCGAGTTGCTTTGCGCTTTGATGTACTGCTTCGGCAACTTGACGGCGTGTGTCCAGAAACCGATTGACGCGAAGTTGAAGGTACTGAAGTGGCGCAGTAGGTTTGGTTTCCTGGCGAAAAAGCCGCAGGCGATGGCGTTAGTGCATGTCACACATGCGTCTGTTGCTTGCGGTGCGAACGCGAGACGCACGCGATTCTGATTGTTCGCGTTGTGAGGATGGGAGCGTTTGTTTCTGCCAAGGCTGAATGAACGGGCGTGAGCTATGTTTTTACTCTCGCATTAATCACCCCGCCGCGCCTCCCACCCGTCGACCAACATGCAATTCACTCCACCAGCGAACCCCGCCGATTACGTCAATCCAACCGTTCCAGTTCCGCCGCGGAACTACGACCTGGAAGAAATTGAACGCCCACGTGCGGACAGTAAGTCCCGCCGTGTGTTGCACGTAATCAACGGCGAATACTATTCCGGCGCCGAACGCGTTCAAGATCTGCTCGCGCAATGCCTGCCCGAATTTGGTTACGAAGTTGGTTTTGCGTGCATCAAGCCAAAGCTTTTTCCGGAGTTGCGGAACTGCCAGTCGGCTCCAATTTACGATGCAAGTATGAAGTCGATGTTCGATCTGGGCGTCGTAAAGCGTCTGGCTCGAATTGTCGAACAAGAAAACTACGAATTGATTCACGCACACACGCCTCGCTCTGCAGCCATCGCTCGGCTCGTTTCAGCCAAAACAAGAACGCCGATGGTTTACCACGTACACAGCCCGACTGCTCGTGATTCGACGAATGGATGGAGCAACCGTGCGAAAGTGATGATCGAACGCGTGAGCTTGATCGGCGTGAAGCGTTTGGTCGCCGTTTCAGAAAGCCTTTCAAGCCATATGATTCGCAGCGGAACCGATGCAGACCATATCGTCGTGGTTCCGAACGGAGTGAAATGCGTAGAGAACGTTCCCTTTCACAAAGAACCAAGCGGAACATGGACGCTCGGAACGGTCGCTCTGTTTCGACCTCGAAAAGGCACAGAGTTTCTGTTGCGAGCAATCGCGGTGCTGAACAAGCGGAACGTTTCGGTAAAGCTCCGTGCCGTGGGCGGATTTGAATCGACTGAATATGAGGCCAGGCTCAAGGGACTTGCAGCAGAACTTGGCATCGAAGATCAAGTCGAATGGCTAGGGTTCTGCAAAGACGTCGACGCCGAAATGAACAAGCTGGACCTATTTGTGTTGCCGAGCATTTTTGGCGAAGGCTTACCCATGGTGGTGCTCGAAGCGATGGCGTGCGGCATTCCTGTGATCGGCACTGACGTGGAAGGCATTCCGGAGGCGATTCGTGACGGAATCGAAGGCCTGATCGCAAAAGCAGCAGACGCCGAAAGTCTCGCCGATTCCATCGCCGCCGTAATCGAAGGCGAATTCTCGTGGCTTGAGTTACGTCAGCACTGCATCGATCGACAGCGAGAAATGTTCTCCGATCGTTCGATGGCTCGCGGCGTGGCGGACGTTTACAACACAGTTCTGCACGTCGAGCCCAAGGATCCCGCTGATCGTGGAGCCTTGGGCGAATCAGCTACTTCCAACCAAGTGGATGAAATCCACGTGTTGAACTAAATAGCGCGACGACGTCCCAGCAGCACCATTGCGGCACATAACGCGATCACGCCGCAAGCTGGTTCAGGCACTGCGCTAACAGCAGCGTTGCCGTCGTAGCCACCGGCTTGAAACGCCAATACCAAGTCGCCCGTCCCAAACACTCCGTCGCCATTAAAATCGCCTTCATTCCAGTTTGCCGGCTCGTTCGATTCGAACTTGTTTGCTTGGAACACGGCGATGAGGTCACCCGTTCCAAAAGATCCATTCAAGTCTGAATCGCCGATGACGGTCATCTTGAAGTCTTCAACCCAGATTCTTCGATCGGCAACGTCAACTGCGCCGTCACCGTTGTGATCGAATACTGCCAGGTCGGCATTTGTGTCAGCAATCGCAGCTGCCTGAAGATTGAGATCGAGCACGTCGAGCACACCATCGTTGTTGTAGTCGCCACTAAGTTCGCTAAGCGTTTCGACCAGAGAGAAGTCATCGAAAAACGCGGACTGCGGATTGATGCCCGAGTTGTACATTCCGGTTGCCCCGGCCCGAACTCGGACGCTCGCCGTGTTAGGAGGCGCGGTGCTGGATAGCGAGAATTGTCGCCACTGCCCATCATTTTCCTGGTCGGCGTCTACCAAGTCGAGCGTCTCCGCACCGAGCAAGTTGTTTGACGCGTCATAAAACTCCATACCGATCGAAGTCGTGACAGATGGGTCGTCCAAACCGCCCGAATAGCCAGTCTCCCAACGAGACCATGTCGAGAATTCATACTGCGCGCCAGGTGCGGCATTCACGGTCTGTGAAACCTCGCCATCGCCACCCGCGAATGCTCGCAGCCATAATCCTTGTTGACCATCGTCCGTGTGATTGGCAAAGTCTCGGAATCCGATCAGAGTG
>JAGQPC010000855.1 GCA_020426925.1 Planctomycetales bacterium
TGCGGGAACTTGAGTGTTGGACGGCCGTACGTTCGCGGCTGGGGAAAAACATGAAATCTGGGAGAGTGTTTCCAAGCACACCTGGATCGACAAATTGACAGACACCTTGATCGTCGGCTTTTGCAATTAGCCGCTGCAATGAAAACCGATCCATGAAGTTTAGAATTTGACAGGCCCAATTGGGGCCGACGCAGTACTGTCCGTTCTTGATGCTCGTTGAATGCCAGGCCTCCATGGTTCGACTCGGCGCAGCAGGAGGATACGCGCGAAACGCCAAATGAAACGTGTTTGCAGCAACCGCAATCGCTTTCAACCGAGACTGGCATTCGCTGCGCCGAGCGTTCTCTCTCGCAATCAGCGTCCACTGAATCATCAGCTGAGTTCCAACCGCGGCGACTAGCAGCAGAACGAAAAGATCCCGAAGCCGGAATTGATATTTGAATCGTCCGAAGTCCATGCAGTGCTCACTCGATGGCATCTTGAATATGACCAATTGTGCCCTGTCGCGTGATTCCTCGTCAACATTTCGGTAGATTCTCGCAGGCCGGTCGTGGTAGAGTGTTTTGTTCGAAGATCCGCCTGGTAGCAATGAGGATGGTCGCAAATGTACAGGATTCAAGTGCAACGACTTGCGTTGATCATAGCATTGCTTCAGCCGACAAAAGTGTTGGCAGATGCGCCTCCGTACGATCCCAAGACGGTTATAGAGCAGCCGTTTCCACCGATCGTCAATGCGAGATTTGTGACAGCTGCCAAAGTGGACGATTCGATCGTCACAGACGATGAACTTGTGTTGGGCGTCGAGATCGAAGGGCAAGCACGAGCGTATCCGATCAACATGATTTGTGGTCCTCGGCGCGAGATCATCAACGACAGACTTGGCGGTCGCGCGATTGCTGCGACCTGGTGACATCTTTGCCACAACGGCGTCGTGTACGACCGAACGGCAGAAGGCCATGAGTTAACATTTTGTGTTTCGGGAAAACTTTGGAATCGCAGCTTGGTGATGGTCGACACTCAGACCAAAACAGAATGGAGTCATATCCTTGGTCGTGGGATGAAAGGCAAACTCGAGGGCCATCAGCTTGAGGCCATTCCCGCCGACATGGTGACGTGGAAATCGTGGAAAACTGAATTCCCCGAGACAACCGTCTTAGCGTTATCGAGAACTCGACATCGCGACTACACAAACCAGTTCTACCGAAATCCAAGCGACTTCGTTCTTGGCTATCGCAGCTCGAAGCAAGTGCATCACTGTTCGTTTCAGCACCTGATGACACGACCAGTGCTGAACGTCAACGCCGACGACTTGCCATTGGTCCTTACATTCGATCGCGAAAGTACGTCCGCTCGCATTTTTCATCGCAAGCTGGACGACCAAGTGCTCGAATTTCATCTCGTCGCCGAATCAGTGCGTGATAAACAGACCGATTCAACATGGGACCGCGTTTCGGGCAAAGCGACGGCTGGACCGATGAAAGGAAAGCAACTCAAGCCCCACGTCGCAATTCCTTCATACCGCAAATCTTGGATAACGTTCCATCCAAATAGCGTCCCGCATCGACCGTAGGTCGCCGAGACGATTGACGGTCAGGCACTATGGAAAAGCTCATTTTGCTGGATCGGATACTTCGCTTTTTATTGGCGAAAAAAGTTGTCACAGATTGGCTCTGTTCTGTGGGCAACTCCTTGAGGGCGGTCCCAAATTGCCCGCGAATTGGGACATATCAGCAAGTTTTGTAACAAAACGCATCAGTCCGCGACTAATTGTTGTCGCCTAGCGTTACTTTCTGTTGATTATTCCGCCAAAAAGCGTTGAGACAGGAACAGCTCAACATCCATCGATCTCATCAATCAAGATTCTCTTCAAAGATTTCAGTCGAGGCATAGTCATGAAAGAGTCAAACAACTTACAGCCGAAGTGTGGTTATCACCGTCTTGCTGCAGTCCGCCGTCGAGAGCGTGTTTCCTTGCAATGCGTGGCAAAACGCCTAGGAATTTCGGTTCGCGAGGCGGCGTGCCAGGAAGATCCCAGCTCGAACGTTAGCTTGAGCACAATTTACGAGTGGCAAAAAGTGCTCGACGTGCCCGTGTCCGAATTGTTGGTCGAACCTAATGAGGCGCTAGCTGAAAGCGTGCAGACGAGAGCTCAGCTGGTTCGAGTCATGAAAACGGCAATGCTCCTTCGCCAGCGGTGTCGACAATCCAGTGTCGAAAGACTTGCGGAAAACCTATTCAATGATTTGGTCGAGATCATGCCGGAGCTTGCCGAGGTGAAGTCACTGCCAACTCACGGGAACCTCCGGTCGAAGGCTGACGTGCCAAGAATCATCTCGCAACAGATCTCGTCCAACTGGTTTGGTTACGAGCACGAAGTTTTGGATTAACGCAGCGAATGAAAAATGTCCGGTCTGCGTCAAACCGCTTCTGGACCGCGCACCGTTTGGCCAATGCGTATCGTGTCGTCCAGAGGCATCACGAAGATCTTGCCATCACCGATATTGCCGTCACCGACTGAGCGTGCCGAACGCTGGATTGTGTCGATTGCTTTTTCGACGGCGTCGTCATGCACAACGATTTCTAAGCAAACCTTGCGAAGCAGATTCAGATGGTACTGGTGGCCTCGGTACGTTTCCGTTTGACCACGCTGCCGTCCGTAGCCTTGCGCATCACACACGGTTAAGCGATCAAAGCCGCTCTGCTTGAGTGCTTCGCGAACCGTATGCAGTTTCGTCGGTTGAATGACCGCAAAGAGAAGTTTCATGTTCGCAGTGGAGCCAAATGTGGTGGTTGCGAGGTTGCCTTCAAGAACATTGCCACAAACGCTAACACAACTTGCGACTTACCAAGTATAGCAAGTCGCAAGTCCATGTCGGTGACTTTCCCTCACAATGCACATACGTTCGCAATCACACCGAACTATCGATTGCTTGGATGGGGCCTCAGTGACGGGCTGTCAGACGAGGCGACGTAGCATCGCAGTGCTTTTTCCGGCAATCTGATGGTTCCAGCCTTAGGCAATGCGGGGCCTGCATCTGGTTCGTAGTAGTCTCGTGGCGAGACTCCAGCGGTGTCAAACACAAGATGCCATTTGGTGCTCTTCGCAATCGCAGGCAAGATGAACTGCTGCGACTCGTGTCCGTTGTTGATCAGCAGCAGAACGTCGCGGCCTTCACCGGTCGGATCTTCGTGTTCATCCGGTGCGGTTTTTAAGCAGATCATCGCGCGATCGTCGTACTTCCAGTTGATGGCAGTTCCAAGCTTGCTGTACCAATTGATATCGGAAAGTTCCGAGTGAATCTGCTCGCCGCTAAAGAAGAACTTTCGCCGTAGAGTCGGCTGGCTTCGGCGAAAATGAATCAGTGATCGACAAAATCGCAGCAGTTCTTCGTGTTGTTTAACAAGGCTCCAATCGAACCATGAGATCTCGTTGTCTTGGCAGTACGCGTTATTGTTGCCGTGTTGAGTGCGGCGGCATTCATCGCCGGACAGAATCATGGGCACGCCCTGGCTCAACAGCAAACTGGCATACATGTTTTTGATCTGCTGTTTGCGAATTTTCTGGATCCCAGGATGACGCGTGGGACCCTCGACTCCGTGGTTGTAGCTCAGGTTGTTATTGTCGCCGTCTCGGTTGCCTTCGCCATTTACTTCGTTGTGTTTGTCGTTGTAGCTAACCAAGTCATTCAACGGAAAACCATCGTGCGATGTAATGAAGTTGATGCTGTGGTAAGGACGTCGACCGCCTGGTTCGTAGAGATCGCTGGAACCGGCGAGCCGTGTTGCCATCGCGCCAAGCATTCCCGGATCACCTCGCCAAAACCGACGCAGATCATCTCGATAGAGTCCGTTCCATTCAGCCCATCGCTCGCCACCGAACGATCCAACTTGGTACGCGCCGGCAGCGTCCCACGCCTCTGCGATGATCTTCGTATCGGCCAAGAGCGGATCTTCCGCAATCGCTTCAACCAACGGTGGGTTCGGCACCAGATGTCCGCCGCGATCACGAGAAAGAATGGACGCAAGATCGAAGCGGAAGCCATCGACATGAAAGTTGTGAACCCAGTAACGCAGACTGTGGAAAATCATCTCTCGTACAATCGGATGATTGCCGTTTACGGTGTTTCCACAGCCAGAAAAGTTCTTGTAATAGTGGCCACCCTGTTCGAGCATATAGTAAACACTGTTTTCCAGACCCTTAAACGACAGAGTCGGCCCCAGCTCGTTTCCTTCGCAGGTGTGGTTGTAAACGACGTCCAAAATGACCTCGATACCCGCTTGGTGAAGCGATTTCACCATCTGCTTGAATTCACGGACCTGAGCACCTGGATCTCTGCCGGCCGCGTAACCTCGGTGCGGCGAAAAGAACGCCATTGTGTCGTATCCCCAATAGTTGGGGCGGTCCAACAATTGGCCGTTCATATCGTTGATTGGAAATTCGTGGACCGGCATTAGCTCGACGGCTGTAACGCCCAACGATTTCAAGTACGGGATTTTTTCGATAACGCCCAGATATGTTCCGGGATGCTCAACGCCGCTCGATTCATCTTGCGTGAATCCGCGAACGTGCATCTCGTAGATAACCGTATCGGAAAGGTCTCGCTTAAGATGGCGGTCGCCTTCCCAGTCGAAATAGTCGTCCATCACTACGCACTTTGGAGGGCGCACAATGCCGTCATCGTTCGGAAGAAAATGTCCAGCCAACGCTTTCGCATAAGGGTCAATTAACCGAGCCTGTCCATTAAATCGATGACCACGGTCAGGATCAAATGGGCCATCGGCCTGAAAATGGTATAGCTGGCCGGGCCCAATGTGCGGAACAAAGACACTCCAGATGTCGCCCCATCGGTCAGTGTCTGGATCAAAGTGGATAACCTCGGAAGGTTCCATGTCTTCCACGTCATCGTAGAAAAGCAGTCTCATCGCCGTCGCAGAACGACTGAACACGACGAACTGCACTCCTCGCTCATGGATTACAGCGCCGTATGGAAGAGCGTGGTTAAATTGCAATTGAAGGTGCGGATGTGCCATCAGCATAATTGTAAACTCGTCAAACGCATCGGTATCATGGGAAGCGAAAAGGAAAGGTCAAAGATACCACCGAGATTTCGCTTGCCAGCCAACCGTACCGCGTTGAAGGTCAGTTTTCGCGTGCCGAAAATCAAGTTCGTGCTGTTAGCAAAACTTTGCCACGAAATTCGTCGGCACAACCGCATTTGCCGAGCCTCTTTTCCATCTTGTTGGATTCAGGATTGTCATTTCATAGTATTCGTTCCGATTAGCCCGACTGCTTAGCAAACTTGCGGGTATCCGCAATGTGGCGCGCCGACACTTTGGCAAAATGGTCGGATTATTCGTTAAATCCTGGTTGCCGAATCCATCGGTACGATCAGATTGGTCTCGTTGACAGTTAAATCCACGCTCTCCTAGAATCGCGGCTTCCTTTTGAACTCCGATGGGATTTGAGTAGACATGGGCAAAACAACTTACAAAGACGCGGGCGTTGACCTGGACGTTTACGAACAATCGATGGCACGACTGCCTCAGCTTATGCGTCGCAGCCATTCGCCTCGCGCAATGCGGTTGGACGGTGGATTCGCCGGTTTGTTTCAGCTCGACTTTCAGAATCCCCTATTCCGCCGAAACTACAGGGATCCCGTGCTGGTCTCATGCACCGACGGTGTGGGGACAAAGCTAAAGGTTGCTACGATCGCCAACAAACACGATACCGTTGGAATCGATTTGGTGGCGATGAGCATTAACGACGCTATCTGTTGCGGAGCCGAACCGTTGTTTTTCTTGGATTACGTGGCGATGTCACACGACGATCCCGACCGGCTGGAGCAGATCGTAAAGGGCATCTCCGACGGATGCGTTGAATCTGGTTGTGCGTTGCTTGGCGGAGAAACCGCCATCATGCCTGACATTTATGCACCGGGCGAATACGATCTCGCAGGATTCTGTGTGGGAGTTGCCGAGCGTGATCAACTTATCACGGGCAAAGCGATTGCGGCGGGCGACGTGATTTTAGGCCTTGCGTCCAACGGTCTGCACAGCAACGGCTACAGCTTGGTGAGGAAGATTGTTTTCGAAATCGCTGGCCTTGACGTGTCCGATCACGTTGAAGAGTTGGGCGAAACGGTCGGCGACACGCTGCTCCGACCAACTCGAATCTATGCAAAAACCGTGCAGGACATCCTCGCCAAGAATCGAGACGCCGTCCACGGTATCGCGCACATCACTGGCGGTGGGCTCGAGGAAAATCTTTCCCGAATTCTGCCAGACGGAACGAGCTTGAAGATTCAACCTGATTCTTGGGCCGTCCCGCAAGTGTTCACGTGGCTACAGAGAATCGGCGACATCGAAGATTCGGAAATGGCAAGAGTCTTTAATATGGGCTTGGGCCTTGCACTTGTCGTCGACAAACATGAAGCCGCCGCCGTTAAAAACACCGTCGGTGATTGTGGCACTCAATGCTGGGAAGTTGGTGAGATCGCAGTTGATTAACCGCTAATCAGCGAGCCGTCCAGAATGGACGCCATTGCGTCCTCGGCAAACGGATTTCCAAACTTTGTAACATTGCCTTGAGAATCATCTTCGGCAATTCGACTCGCCTGTTCCATTAGTTTTAGCACTCCATCGAATGTCACAGGCTTTGAAAAGTAGAAGCCTTGGCCGTAGTTGCAGCCAAGTGCCCTAAGCTGCACAACTTCTTCCTCCGATTCGATGCCTTCGGCAATCACATCTAGGTTAAGGCTTTCGGCGAGTCGGATGATCGTGTTAACGATCGCTTCGTTCTCTGCCGAACACAGCATTTTCGAAACGAAGGACTGATCTACTTTTAGAAGGTCTAGCGGGAGACGATGCAGGCAGGCGAGTGACGAATAGCCGGTGCCGAAATCATC
>JAGQPC010000856.1 GCA_020426925.1 Planctomycetales bacterium
CCCTTGCTGCCTTGAGTGCTGGGCATTCTGCCAAACTCTGTAGTCCAAAGAATTATCGTGTCCTCCAACATGCCACGCTGTTTGAGGTCCTTGATCAAGGCCGCTGTACCAACCGCCATTCCCATCGCCAGTGGGCCGTGATCGCGTTCGATGTCTTCGTGTGAGTCCCAATTGCGGCGAGGAAAGCTGTTATCGTTGCCTGACCAGATTTGCACAAAACGCACGCCTCGCTCCAGTAAACGACGAGCGACCAGGCACTTGTGTCCAAAATAATCGGCTTCCTCAATTGGGTTGATTTCTTTGTCGAAACTCGATTTGCCATGATCGAGTCCGTACATCTTTAGAATGTGTTTCGGTTCTTTGGATATATCGAGTGCTTCCGGAGCACTTAATTGCATTTTTGCGGCAAGCTCATAGCTTCGAATCCGAGCTTCTAATCGTGAATCACCTTCTCGCTGCTGCTGGTGCTGTCGATTTAGTTTTGTCAAAAGCGCAAGCGCGTCGCGATCACCTTCCGGGGTCACGTAATCGGCGCGAGGCAAAAGATCAGCAATTGGGTCGGACGTGCCAGGTCGAATCACAGTGCCTTGGTGATGCGTCGGCAAGAACGACGCTCCCCAGTTTTTCGGTCCGTTGGACGCGTAGCCTCGACGATCTGGCAGCACCACGAACGTTGGCAGATTTTCGTTCATGCTGCCAATGGCATAGCTGATCCAGCAGCCCATTCCGGGAAATCCGGGCGTATCAAATCCGGTTGCTTGGAGATAAGTCGCTTGACTGTGGACTCCGGTCTTTCCCACGAGGTTATGGATGAACGCCAAGTCGTCGACGACTTCACCCAGCGGTGCGACCACTTCGCTCAACTGCTTTCCGGTTTCGCCGTGCGGTGAAAATTTGAACGGCGACTTCATCCAAGGTCCGAGCCCATTTTGAAACGCCTCGACGTGCTCGCCAAAATCAGACTCTTCACCATGATGTTTTTCCAGCGCCGGCTTGAAATCGAACAGGTCAATATGGCTCGCCGCACCTCCCATGAATAACTGGATGACTCGTTTCGCGCGAGCGGGATGGTGCAGTGACTTCAGTTTTGCACCGCTGCCAGGTTCAGCTGACGCTGCAAGCAGCCCTTCGTCGTGCAACAATCCGGCCAGCGCGAGACTGCCGAATCCGGTACCCAGTTGTTCCAAAAACAATCGTCGGCTGTTCATGGTTCGAAGGCTCATTTTAGTCCAAAAAAACGAATTCGTTCAGGTTGAAAAGCAATCGGCACAGATTCGCGTTGCCGTGCCGTGTTGCGTATTCTGCGAGCATGGAACGCACAGCCTCATCTGGTTGTCGGCCCGTCGCTAGTCGGAATGCCCCTGTGATTTGTTGATCGCCATCAAGGTTTGAGACTCGTTCGGCAAAGTGCTCTGCCATTTGCAGCATGAATTTGTTGTTGAGCAGCGATAACGCTTGCAACGCGGTCAAAGTTTCGTCTCGTTTAGCAACGCTCTGAGACGAATCCGCGCAATCCAGCGTCGTCATGAACGGGTCGGGTTGGCTGCGCACGATGAATCGATAAATGCTGCGGCGATGAGTTGTCTCGTCGTCCGGATCGTGTTTGTGATATTCGTAGTGCGGCGAGTGCTCGGGCCGTTCGAGAACGAAAACTTGAAAGCCAGGACCATACATTTCACGATTCAACTTACCGCTTACGGACAGAACGCTGTCTCGAACTTCCTCCGCCGACAACCGGCGCCGATTCATCCGCCACAGGAATTCGTTGCCGCTATCAATTTGTGCGTTTGCCTCGTTGTGAGCCGATGATTGCCGATAAACGGAACTCATCACAATCGTTTTGTGCAGAGTCTTGAAACGTTGATCGCCGTCACGAAACTCGGAGGCTAACCAATCGAGCAATTCTGGATGCGACGGCGGTTTTCCCATGCGACCAAAGTCGTTTGGGCTGTCAACAACGCCTCGCCCAAAATGATACTGCCAGATTCGATTGACAATCGATCGCCACGTCAGCGGATTGTCGGGCCGAGTCAGCCACTCTGCGAGCGCAATTCGGCGATCGCTTTCCACGTGCGATGCGGGCAAACTGAATTGCCAATCGGCATCTGCGATCAGCGGGACAGTGCCTGGGCCCACTTCTTTACGCGGTGTCAAAATGTTTCCACGATGAAGGACGTGGATCGCTCGAGGCTTGCCACCGTTCGCTCCCGTGCCGGTAAATGTTCCGCCGCCCGTGTGAACTGTGCCGGTGTAAACCATTTGTTGCTTCGGCAGTGCGGCGATTTGTTTATTGATTTCAGCGAGCGATCGCGCGTTCGCGTCGATCTGCACTTTTAGGTCAGGGCCGACTGCGTGCGTCAAATGTCGTTTGCGTTTATCTTGGAGTGTCTCGATGCGATGTCGAAGTTTTGGATCGGCGGCAACTCCGAAGTAATAGCCATCAACCAGGTTCTTGCGTTGCCATCGAACCGGTGCCTCGATTGAATCGAGCGAACTAACATCTTTCCCCAACGCGACGTTTTCGCCAGCAGCGTTGAGTACCATCAGCTCGGCCAGCGCGAAAATGTAGTCCTTTTGGCGAGTCGCCAATTTCGTTGCGGTTATGCGGACGTAACGAGCCTTCAAGTTGTTTGGCACATCGACCGATTGAGGATTCGTGCCCGGATTGTCGACGTCAGAGCCAGTGCGATCGACGATCGTGGCCGGCGTTTCAAATTCGGCGTCGGTGGCCGCTTCGATTTTGAAGCGTTTTGGGAATCCGAACCCGTGGCCGATGCCTCCAAAATCATCATGGCACCCGACGATTGCGATCGAGTGAATCTCCGTCACTTCACCGAGGTCGACTTGGACCCACTTGGTCGTGTCTTCGTTGCTCTCGATATTGCTGTGATAACCAAATTCAGGTTGTGGTTTCGCTGACTTCTGTTTATCGAGTTCAAAAAGTTGTTCGTCGATGGCACGAACGGTCGGGCCGCCAAGTTTCTGGACCTCTTCGTCGAGCGATGCTTTTTCGCCTTCCAGTCGCGTTTTTTCCCTTAGCAAATTGTAGCGAATGCGCGCGACATTGATGTCTGGATCGTACGGCCGATCCGCTCGATCAAGAGCTGCAAAGACGGCTTGCAAGCTGTAGTAATGTTCTTGCGTGATCGGATCGAACTTGTGGTTGTGACAGCG
>JAGQPC010000857.1 GCA_020426925.1 Planctomycetales bacterium
GCACTTGGCGAGCGAATGCAGCACTTCAATTATTGGGAGACCGACCTTTACTCGCAGTTTCCAGCCCATGAATTGGTCGTGCGCAATCTATGTTTTTCAGCTGACGAGCCACAATTTCGGCCGCGAAGCCTGGACTTCGGAACGCCAGACGAACACCTAAAGCACAGTGGTGCATCAGTCATCTTGTTCTTCTTCGGATTTAACGAATCGTTCGACGGAGCAGAGGGGCTCAGCGACTTCAGCAAGAATCTGACGAAAGCTGTCAACGACGTGACGTCGCAGGACTACGGAGCTGGCAAGCCGCGAGTCGTCCTGGTTTCTCCGATTGCCGCCGAAGCGACATCCGAATCGCCGATCTTTGACGCTGACGCGACGAACAAACGCTTGGAAATGTACACGGACGAAATGGCCAAAGTGGCCAAGGCGACAAACGTTGGATTCGTCGACGTGTTCCGACCAACCAAAGAACTGCTTGATCAAGACGGCGACCTGACGATTAACGGTGTCCACCTTAATGAAGAAGGTTACAAAGCGTTTGCGGGAATCCTGAACCACGGGCTATTTGGCACTGACGCGAAACCGGTCAACGAGACGCTTCGCGGGCAAATCGCGGACAAGAACTTCCATTGGCATAACCGCTATCGAGCAGTCGACGGCTACTACATTTACGGCGGTCGCTCGGACTTGCAGTTTGAACCTGACAAGTCACTGACGAATCGAGTCGTTTTGGAGCACGAGCGTAAAATCCTCGACCAAATGGTCGCATTGCGTGACAAAAACATCTGGGCAGCAGCAAACGGAAAAGCAGTAGCTCCAGCCGACGATTCATCGACCGACGCCTTCATTGAAGTCGGATCAAACTATGGTGGAGCCCAAGTTGGCAAAGAAGGCAGTTTGACCTATCTATCGCCTGAGGAGGCAAAAGCTCAACTTGAAATCGCCGAAGGCTTCGAAGTAAATTGCTTCGCATCGGAACAGGATTTTCCTGAACTGGCAAACCCTGTGCAGTTCACTTTCGATGCCAAGGGACGATTGTGGGTCGCGACAATGCAGTCGTACCCGCAATGGAAACCGAAAGATGAGATGAACGACATGATTCTCATCTTGGAAGACACCGACAAAGACGGCAAAGCCGACAAGCGAACGGTCTTCGCTGACGGCCTGCACGTGCCAACCGGAATTGAGTTAGGACATGGAGGCGTGTTCGTTTCGGCTCAGCCAGATCTGATGTTTCTGAAAGATACGAACGGAGACGACGTGGCTGACGTCCGAAAACGCATTCTGCACGGTTTCGACACGGGGGACACGCACCACGCGATTGGTTGTTTTCTTTGGGGACCCGGCGGCGGACTTTACTTGCACGAGGGAACGTTCCACCACACTGCCGTTGAGACACCGTTCGGTCCCGTTCGGAATGCTCACGGAGGCGTCTACCGATTTGATCCCCATACATGGACTTTCGAAACGCACGTTCACTACAACTTTGCAAACCCGTGGGGGCACGCGTTTGATGCATGGGGACAAAACTTCGTTGCCGATGCGTCGGGAGGAATGAACTACTACGCAACGCCATTCTCCGGCCACGCTGCACAATTTGAAGGGCAAAAAGATTTCGGACCTTTCAAATTCCAATATCGCAGCAACATGAAGCCGTTCATCACGAAACGATTCCGTCCGACTGCTGGATGTGAATTTGTAGCCAGTCCCCATTTTCCAGAAGATATGCAGGGGCACTTTCTGCTGAACAACTGTATTGGCGAACAGGGTGTTTACGAGCACGTTGTCGAAGATGACGGATCAGGTTTTGCTGGGACAGAAATTCGTCCGATTGTTCGCTCCAAAGACCGCAATTTCCGGCCGGTCGATCTGCAGTTTGGACCAGACGGAGCGTTGTACGTTTGCGATTGGCAAAACGCACTCGTCGGCCACATGCAGCACCACATTCGCGATCCAAACCGAGACCACTCGCACGGGCGCATCTGGCGAGTCACAGCGAAAGGCCGAGCTCTTCAAGAGCCGGTCGAGATCGCAGGTGCTTCTAACGCGGAACTGTTCGAATTGCTGAAAGCAAAAGAAGACCGAGTTCGCTACCGAGTTCGCCGTGAACTTGGCCAGCGAGACAGGTCTGAAGTGAAGTCAGCGATGAAAAAATGGCTCGCCGGTTTGGACAAAAACGCCGACGACTTCAGCCACAATCAGCTGGAGGCTCTTTGGGTCTGTCAGCATCAGAACATTGTCGACACTGAATTGCTGAATAAGGTGCTCAGCTCGTCCGATCCGCGAGCTCGCGCCGCCGCGACTCGGGTTGTTTGCTATTGGCGGACCCAGCTAGAAAACCCGCTCGAGCTCTTGCAGGCTCGCTGTGAAGATTCTCATCCTCGAGTCCAATTGGAAGTCATTCGTGCATGTAGTTTCTTCACCGATCAACCGGAAGCTGCCGCCGAAATCGCTTTAACAGTCGACCCAGGCGATGACTATTATTTGAACTACACGTTGAAAGAAACGATGAACATGCTGGAAACGTATCTCCAGTAGAGAATCGGGCCGTTCGGCACACCGTAGCATGGCCGCCTCGGCCGTGTTACGTTCAAGTCCAGGTCGCCACCACTACCGATGGGCAAACGACCGATCGTCAAACTGATCAACACGCGGGCCGGAGGGCCCACACTACTTTTGTGAATCTCGTATATCATCCTTGCTATGCATCCAATCATTCGCACATCGGCGAGCGTTGTTCTACTGTCTGCAATAACGACACTCTTCCTCTCCGCGCAGGACGACACTGCAGAGCCACAGCTCAAGCCGCTGCCTAGATTCTTGCGATCAGCAAAACTTGCGGATAGATATTTGCAAACTCGCGATATCGACGAGATCCTAAAGTTCGAACGAGCAGAGCCAGTTTGCATCCAGTTCCTGAAGCGATCCGGCGTCGAAGAGCGCCATCGCATCGAGGCGCTCAACGCGATTGTAAAACTTCGCGGCAGTGACGAGCTTACGGAGCTAATCGCGGCGATCAAAACTGTCGATTCGGACAAGGACACCGAAGTCATTGCTGAGTTGGCTGCGCTGATTCCAAAAGCTGACCTAGAGTCGTTTCCTGCGAAGCGAAGTGCGCTAGCGGAGTTGGCGACGAAGCTGGATTCGATTCCGCTTCGCCAGGCGATCGCCGTCAGCGCAATGAAGGCCTCCGGTTCCGTCGATGAAACTTGGAATGCTGCGACTGAATCGGAAGCATCTCTCTCCGAATTACTGGACGGCTTGAAGTTGCTCGATGACCAGAAGCTCTTGCGTGATCTGTTCGCACGCGTACAAGCGACTGTCGCCGACGCGCAAGACGACACTCTGCGGGCCACGGCGATCAGGACGTTGGTGACGCTGCCCGGAGACCAAGCTTCTACGTTCACCGTGCTGGCCAATTTGGTGCGCGACGGAAAACTCGTCGGCACATGTCTGAACGCGATTGAGCAAATACCGGAACAGAGTTGGGACCGATCGCGGCTGAACGATTTGTCACAGGGAGCAATAAAACACTTCGCTTCGCTATCGATTTCCGATCGTGCGTCTGACTCTGGAAAAAGGACTCTGGCGCTGCTAACTCGGCTCGCAGACTCATTGCCTTCCGACGCGGCCGGCCGACTGAAGGAACAGACTCGCCTGCTAGCCGTGCAAAAATTTCGCGTGACAACGCTGCCCGAAAAGATGCTATATGACGTCACGGTCATGGTCGTTGAAACGGGCCGTCCTGTTCGGATCGAATTCCGCAACGACGACATCATGCCGCACAACTTGGTTGTCGGGACCGAGCCGGCGGCTCGAGTCGAATTGGGGCTGATGGCGGACGAAATGCAAGCCGATCCGAACTCGCTCGCCAAAGGATACATTCCAGATTCGCCGCTTGTGATGCACGCGTCGAAACTGATCTATCCTGAGAACACGGATGTCATCGAGTTTATCGCTCCCGCACCAGGCATCTATCCCTATGTATGCACATTCCCAGGACACTGGAGCAAAATGTACGGTGCGATTCGAATCGTTGCGGATCAGGATACTCTGCAGTTAGCTCAAGCCGAAACCAAGTCAGCCGACGATTTGCTTGGAATACGCAAAGTCGAATGGGATTTTGATACGCTCGCCAAGGACATCGCCGATGTCGAATCGGGAAGAGACTTCACCAAAGGAAAACGCTGGTTCAAACAAGCATCTTGCTTTTCATGTCACAAGTTCAAGGGCGAAGGCGGAATCGTCGGACCTGACCTGACTGCCATTTCGGAAAAACATAAGACAGCCGCCGAACTTCTTCAGCACATCATCGAACCATCGAAGACGATCGACGACAAGTTCGCCATGGTTACGATCATCGACGCGGACGGACACGTCTACCGAGGGCTCGTTGTCGAGCGATCAGACGAAGAACTTGTTCTGAACGAAAAGCCGACCGAGTCGTGTG
The DNA here is from genome assembly GCA_020426925.1 of Planctomycetales bacterium. GTDB lineage: Bacteria > Planctomycetota > Planctomycetia > Pirellulales > Pirellulaceae > JAGQPC01. The sequence goes on from JAGQPC010000857.1 coordinate 4,448, forward strand.
AGCCGACGATCATCCGAATCGAAAACATCGAAGACGAAACCAAATCGACCATTTCCGCGATGCCCGAAAAGTTGTTGAACACAATCGTCGAAAAAAGCGACATCTACGACTTGCTCGCCTATCTAATGTCGGGCGGAAACGAATCGGATCGCAGGTTTCAGTAACCGAACACCTGCAGCTCAGCGACGGAAGTCACAATGCAGTGTGGAGCAGCAATTTGCGTTAGCGTCGTGTCTCGCCTAGTATAGTGCCGTACTTGTTTGCGCGCACATTTGGGAGAACATACGATGAAACGATCTTTAGCAACTTTGCGTTTGCTGGTTTGTGCTTTGACACTGTCGATAATGACCGTCGCGCCTGCATCAGCCGACCTGGTTGGCTTTTGGAATTTCGACGACGAGTCGGCCGACGATTTGTCGGGCAACGAAAACCATGGTGAAATCGGTGCGGTTGAATTCAGCGATGAATCTGCACCGGGCACCGATGGAATGTCGGTTGAATTCTTTGGATCAGAAAGGATTCAGATCCCGCATTCTGACAGTCTCGATTTTGGCGACGCGTTAACCGTTGCATTGTGGATGAAGGCTGACAATTTCGAGCAACCGTCCGACTGGAACGGGCCAATTGGAAAAATCAGTGATCCGCGCGAAGATGGTGGATGGGAACTTCAACGGTTTGGCGCCGAGTCTCGTATCGATTTGCGAATCGATACGTCCGAGCAATCGAATGCTGTCGTTGGAAACTTGGTCGGAACATTTGAAGACGAATGGGTGCACGTCGCCTGGACAGCAGAAGAAGGCGAATGGACATCGTACTTGGACGGAGAGTTTGCGAATTCGGGCATCTACTCGCACGGTGACGGTTTCGCGAACGAAGGCGATCTGTTCTTTGGCAACCGCGCAAATTGCTGTTTCTACATTGGACTGCTGGATGAAATCGGCATCTGGGATCACGCTCTGTCAGAGGAAGAAATCGCGGACTTAGCGAAAGGGATTTCTCCCGTCGACATGGTTGCGCCAGGGCCACCAGGTGACTTCGATGCGGATGACGATTTAGACGCAAACGATGTCAACGCTTTGATCACCGCTATGAATGGAGACATGAATTCGCAGTTCGACGTAACTGGCGACGGAAGCGTAAACGCTGCCGACCTCACTCATTGGGTTAACGAACTTCGAGGCACTTGGGTCGGTGATGCGAACTTGGACGGCGAATTCAACAGC
>JAGQPC010000858.1 GCA_020426925.1 Planctomycetales bacterium
CGCAAGCTCGTTTCCGACCCTCCCAGTGGGAGGGTGAAGAGTTCTGTACCGGAATGTCCACGCGTTCCCCGAAAACGATCGAATTTGTTCGTCTGCGATCAAGCCGAATCAATCGCCTGCTTTTACGTCAGTTCGCTGTGGAAGCTTCGATGCTAAATGTAACGCGGAGAGTCAATTCTGGAACAGTTGGATGTGATGTATCGATAACAATCTCGCCGGCCTTTCCAAGCTGAGAGCCGGCGCGGTTGACTGGCTTGTCGGTCGGCTTGATCGTGAGCTTGGCTGGCACTCGGGCAACCTTGCCCAATCGTTTGGGCGTTCCAAACTCAATCGATAGAATCCCATCAGGATCAATCGATTTCGCCGACATACTGATTTCGTCGGCCGCCATTCCTTTGATCAGTAGCGAAAAGTCGAATTCGTGGTCTTTGTCGCCTGACAGGTGCCCAAGCAAGAAGCTATTCAATTCAGATGAAAAAATGCTCGGCTGCGCCATGACACGAATGTCGCTGATAATCGTTCCGTGAATGGTAATGTCAAATGGCTCGACGTCCGGTTTATTGGTATTTATTCGTACGGATTGTGCAAACGGACCGACCGGCAAACCTGGTTTCACTTCAACTCGCACGATTCCGCCTGCGACGGCACCAACTTCATTTTCAATGTCGTCTGTCGACATTGGCAGCACTTCGACAGAAAAATGCGATGCGAACTCTGGGTCGTCTACGTACAGTAGTTCTGCCGACGTGACGGCAAAGTCTTCTTCGCGATAGCCGAACACGCTCAGGTCGACGGTTTTCCCTGCCGTCGCTGGCATCGAGGCGAACTCGACCGAGTCGGGAGACACACGCGCCGTTTTGCGAACCATTCCGCGAATAGCAAGCTGAACCTCGGGGCGAGCCGGATCGTTGGTGCGGAACGTGGCCGCCTGGCGGAAGTCGAGATCCAACTTCTTCGGTTTCCACTGCAAGTAGATGTTTACGACGTCTCCTGGTGGTACCACCGTTTTGTCCAGGTTGACTTTCGTGCACTGGCAACTTTTCGCGTCAAACGTGATCGTAAGATCCGCGTCGCCGATGTTGCGAACTTGGAAGGTATGATCTCGTGTTTCCGTGATCGACATCGATCCGAAATCGTATGTGTCTGAACCGACGACTCTGGCGCTGGGACGCTTTGACGCGTCTAGTGAAACCACTTCGGGTGCATTCTCTGAGCTGCCTAAGACAACTGGCTTGGCATCGATAAATTCTTCAAGCGAGTTTTCGTAGCTCGAAATGCCGAAACCGGTCGCGCCGCCGAGCAGAATTGCGAACAGCGCCGTCATGAAGATCTTGTTCATTTCAAATTGCCTCCTGGAAGCCGTACCTGCATCTTTTAATAGTACTGTCTAATGGGCAAATTCGAAAAGCGACTTTTAGGAAAACTGCGGTGATTGGCCAACTGAAATCGCAAAAAAACGGCCAACAAAGACCCCGGCTACGGAGTCGCGAGATCTTGGTTTTCGCGGATAAGTTGCTGGCCGATTTTTCGCACTTCTGCAACGCATCGAATGTCGCCCGCTTCCGGAAGCGGTAGCGACATCGATTCG